>DVOG01000037.1 GCA_018713755.1 Candidatus Spyradosoma merdigallinarum
CGAAGGCGATGTCGAAGGTCGAAAACTCCGCCGACCGCGCGCGCATCGCGGACAAGCTTTTCGGCGGCGAGGCCGTGAAAACCGTTCCCGAGCTGGTGCGCAGGGGCTGGACGCAGATCGCCGCGGACATGAACGCCGCGACCGACTCCATTCTCCGGAACGAGCGCGCGACGGAAATTTCCCGCGCCTACATCGCCGCCGTCGAACGCATCAGCGTCACGTTCAACACGCTGAAACAGGAGACGGCGCTGAGCCTCATGCCCGCTTTGGAAAAAGCGATGGACGTCATTTCGTCGCTTGCCTCGAAATGCGGCTGGCTTGCGCCGGCGATTGCCTCCGTCTCGGCGGCTTTCGTCGGATTTAAGCTCGCGACCGTCGCCGTGACCGGCGTCGTCGCGACGGCGAACGCCGTAATGACCGCTTATACCGCAGTCGCGAACCTCTGCCGCTCCGCGACGCTGAGAAACACGGCGGCGTTCGTCGTGCAAAAATCCGTGATGATCGCAAACGCGACGGCTACGGGAGCGGTCGCGGCGGTGATGGGGATCTGGAAAGGAGCGACGCTTGCGATGACGGCGGCGCAGTGGGCGCTGAACGCGGCGATGACGGCGAACCCGATCGGGCTGGTCATCGTCGGGATTGCCGCGCTTGCCGCGGCGATCGCGGCGGCGGCGTATGCCGTCTATTCGAACTGGGAGCCGATTTCGGCGTTTTTCTCGGAGCTGTGCGGCAAGATCGGCGCGGGTTTTTCCGCCGCGTGGGCGGGCATCCGCGACGGTTTCGCCGCGGCGCTGAATTTCGTCAGAAGCGGCGTCGACTGGCTTTGGAACAAAATTGCGCCGCTCATGGACGCTCTGAAAAAGCTCAAGGCGTGGTGGAGCAGCGAAGAGGCCCCTGCCGCGCAGCCTGCGGCAAACGCTCCGGCGGCGGCTGCCGCGCCGGGTTATGCCGTTGCCGTTCCCGCGCTTTCGGGCGCGGATCTCGAATCGATGAGCCGCGCGGCGCGGGAAAGGCGTAGAAAAAAAAGCCCGCGAACCTTCAAGAAAAAGGACTCGCGGACTTTTTGCGGCAAAAATGGTGGAGCCAATCAGGATCGAACTGACGACCTCTTCAATGCCATTGAAGCGCTCTACCAACTGAGCTATGACCCCGAAGAAATTAATTACGGGCAGTGAAACAAAACTTCCTCGCGGCGTCAACTGCAAAAATCGCATCCTCCTAAAAATCACGCCCCATCGGGATCCGTCAGCACTTCGATAAGCGCCGGCCCCGGAATCGCAAACGCGCTCCTCATTTCCGCCGCCAGCTTTGCGGGATCGCCGATGCGCACGCCGGCGCTCCCGCAAAGCTTCGCGAATTCCGCGAAATTCGGATTCAGCAGATGCGTTTCCCAAACGGAGACGTGCGCGTTCCGCTGTTCCAACGAAATTTTCGCCAGCTCGGAATTGTTGAAAACCACGCATTTGATGTCCATGCCGCAGCGCACGACCGTCGTCCATTCGGCGAGATATTGCCCCAGCCCTCCGTCGCCGACGACGGCGACGACCGGCCGCGCGCCGAGCTCCGGATGATCGCGCACGGCACGCCACGCGCCGATCGCCGCCGGAAGCCCGACGCCGATGGAGCCCAAATAAAAAGAAAGCAGAAAGCGCTGTTCCCGCGCTTCGAAATAGCGGCCGAGCGCGTACGCGACGTTGCCAACGTCCGCGGAAACGACGGCGTTCGCGGGAACGCACTCCGACAGCACCGCGCAAACGGCCGCCGGCGCGATTTTCCCGACGCCGCCCTTTTCCGCCCGGCGCTGTTTTTCCGCGCGCCATTCCCGCCGCAGCGCGGCGATGCGTTCCCGCGGATTTTCTCCCGCCGCGCGTCCGCGCAGGCGTTCCGTCATCAGCGGCAGCGTTTCCGCGAGATCGCCGACGACGCCGCAGTCCACGCCGCGCAAACGCCCCAGGGCGGCGGGATCACGGTCGAACTGAAGCGTCGGCTTGCCCTTCGCGATTTCCGAATGATTGCTGAACCCGACGCCGAGCCCGACGATGCAGTCCGCCTCCGCCATCATTTTCGCTGCGACCGGCGTTCCGCTTCGTCCGACGACGCCGCACGCCAGCGGGAACGCGTCGGGAACGAAGCCTTTCGCGCGATACGTCGTCGCCGTCGCCGCGTTCAGCGCTTCCGCAAAGGCGACGGCTTCGGGAATCGCGAGCCTGCAGCCCTCGCCCATGACGACGAACGGACGCTTCGCGCGAGAAAGCATCGACGCCGCCGTGTCCAGCGCGTCTTTCGAAGCCCGACCGGAAACGCCGGAAAAAACGAAGCCTGCCGGCGTTCCCGCCGCCGCGTTTTCCGCCGCGGGAACGTTCTGCACGTCGTCGGGCAAAACGATGTGCGAGACCGACTGCGTCAGAATCGCCGAACGGCAGGCGCGCGCGGCGAGCCCCGCGAAGTCGGAAGCCTCCGCTGCGGTCTGGCGCGAACGCGTCGCGACGCTCAGCGCAAGCGTCAAATCGAGTTCCTGAAACGCGCCGCGTCCCAGCTCCCGCGTCGGCGTCTGCCCCGTCAGCGCCACGACGGGAGCGCGGTCGAGCGCGGCGTCGGCGAGCCCCGTGAGCAGATTCGTCGCGCCCGGTCCCGCGATCGTCAGGCACGCCGCCGGCATCCCCGTAAGCTTCCCGTAGGCGGCGGCGGCGAAGGCGGCCGCGCCCTCGTGCCGCACGCTCACGAAAGACGCGTCCCCGTGTTCGGCAAGTTTTCGGAACGCGTCCGCCATACCGAGATTCGAGTGTCCGACCATGCCGAAAACGCTTTTCACGCCGAAATTGCGCAGCGTTTCCGCAATTACGTCAGCCGCCGTGCGCCCGAAGCGCGGTTTCGAGTCCCGCGGTCCGTCCGCGCGCGGCGTTTCCGCCGTCGCGACGTTCCCGCGAGGCGTTTCCGCTTCGAAAAGCTCTTTGCCGACGCCGCAAATCGGGCAAGTCCACCCTTCCGGCAAATTCTCCCACGCTTTGTTTTCCTTTTCCTCGTCATAGACGAATCCGCAGACCGTGCATCTGAACTTCATGCCGAAAATAAAACGCCGCCGTCCCCGCCGCGCAAAGTTTTTCT
>DVOG01000038.1 GCA_018713755.1 Candidatus Spyradosoma merdigallinarum
TCGCCGCATCGCGGGCTGCTCGCCCTCGCCGTTTTTTGCGGCGCGGCGGCGGCGGCGACGGCGGGCTTCGGTCTGCCGATGATGATGGACAAAGTTTTCCCGGTCGTCTTCGGGGAAAAGCCGCTGCCGGAATTTCTTCAGCGCGCAATCGCCGGGCGCGTTCCCGCCGAAAGCGTTCCCGCGCTCACGATGTGGTGCGCGGCGGCGGCGATGCCGCTGCTGATGGTTTTCCGCGGCGCGGCGTCGTTCGCGAACACCTATCTCATCAGCAAAATCGGTCTGCGCGTGCTGGAGGATTTGCGCCTGCGCGTTTTCGCGCGCATCCAGGAGCTGCCGCTCGCGTATCACGACCGCGTTTCCCGCGGCGACCTCATGGCGACGACCGTCTTTTACACGCAGAACCTGCAGCAGAACATGCTCAGCGTGACGAACGACCTCGTCATCCAGCCGCTGACGCTGCTCGCGGCGCTGGCGTTTCTCGCGTATCAGTCGCTGACGAACAACGAAGTCGGCCTGCTGCTGCTGAATCTGCTCGTCGCCGCGGCGACGATTCCCGCCGTGAAGCAGATCGGGAAAAAAATCATCGAACGCATGAAAAAAATGCTCTGCGGGCTCAACGACATCGCGACGACCGTGCAGCAGAACCTTTCCGCGCAGCGGGAAGTGCGCTCGTTCTGCCTGGAAAAACAGCAGACGGAGCTGCTGCGCGGGCAGATCCGCGCGTTCGTGGACGCGCTGTTCAAGCTCTCGGCGTGGCGGCAGGCGCTCACGCCGATCATCGAGATTTTGAGCGTGCTCGCGCTTTCGTTCTCGCTTTTCATGGGCGTGCGCGGCGGGATCACGCTGACGCAGTTCACGGCGATCGCGCTGGCGCTTTACTATTGCTACGACCCGATCAAGCGCCTCGGCGAAGTCTACAACACGATGCAGCTCGCCGGCGTCGCGCTCGCCGGCGTCGACGCCGTGCTCTACGCGAAGGACGAAATGCCCGAGCCGGAAAATCCCGCGCCGCTGCGGAACGTCCGCGGGGACGTGGAGTTTTCGGACGTTTCCTTCGCCTACGTGCGCGGAAAGCCGGTGCTGAAAAACGTCAGCGTGCGCGTTCCCGCCGGGCAGATCGTCGCTCTCGTCGGGCCGAGCGGTTCGGGCAAGACGACGTTCATCAATCTGCTTTGCCGCTTCTACGACCCGTCCGCGGGAACGGTGAAAATCGACGGGCGCGACCTGCGCGGCGTTTCCCGCGCCGACCGCACGGCGGGCATCGGGCTGGTCTCGCAGGCGCCCGTGCTTTTCCGCGGCACCGTTCGGGACAACATCCGCATCGGCGATCCCGCCGCGGACGACGCCGCCGTTTTCCGCGCGGGCGCGCTCGCCGCCGTCGACGAGTTCGTGCGGGAACGCCCCGAAGGCTACGACAGAATGATCGGCGAAGGCGGCGAAGGGCTTTCCGGCGGCCAGCGCCAGCGCGTTTCCGTCGCGCGCGCGTTTCTCAAAAACGCGCCGATTCTGGTTTTGGACGAGGCGACGGCTTCGCTCGACATGCTCAGCGAGGAAAAAATCCAGCAGTCGCTGGAGTCGCTGACGAAAGGGCGCACGACGTTCATCATCGCGCACCGCTTTTCGACGATACGCCGCGCGCAGCGCATCCTCGTCTTCGAGGAAGGACGCGTCGTCGCGGACGGTCCGCACGCCGCGCTTTACGCGTCGTCGCCGCTTTACCGCGAACTTTACGACCGGCAGGTCGCCGACGCGAAGAAGGGAAAGACGGAAGGAGGAAAATCCGCATGAGCGCGCGCAAGGAGAAGACCGGCGGCGGCCGTTCCCGCGGCGAGCTCCGCGGCGCGTTCCCGGCGCGCGCGGCGCATTTCCTGTCGCGCGTCGCGCATTACGCGGGCTACGTGCGGGACCTGAAGCGGCATTTCCTGCTCGCGTTCGCCACGGGGCTGATCGCGGCGGCGGCGAGCGGGCTCGGCATTCCCGTGATGATTTACAAAGTTTTTCCCGCGGTGTTCGATCCGGCGAGCATGCCGAAGCCGATTTACGATTTCATCGCGGCGCGCGTTCCCGCGGAGCGGCTGAACGACGCGGTGCTTTTCGTCGCCTGCGCCGCGATGCCGGCGGTGTTCGTCGTGCGCGGGATCGCGATGTGGGTGAACGCGATGGCGGTCACGTATTTCGGCCTGCGGCTGCTGGAAAATATCCGCATCGACGTCTTCGCGCGCCTGCAGACGCTCCCGTTCGCGTTTCACGAAAAACAGATGCGCGGCGATTTGCTCAGCCGCATCATCTCGGACGCGCAGAACGTGCAGACGATGCTTTCGAAAATTTCGAGCGACGTCGTCAAGCAGCCGCTGACGGCGATCAGCGCGATTTCCGCGCTCGTTTTCGTGCTTTGGGACAGGGCGGAGGCGGCGATGTTCGCGGCGAGCGCGCTTTTCGCGGCGGCGGCGTTCGTCCCGATCTTCATCTTCGGGCGGCGCATCGTGAACAAGTCGCGCGGCGCGCAGCGCGACATCGGCGAAATGACCGCCGTCGTGCAGGAAAGCCTCGCCTCGCAGCGCGAGATTCGTTCCTACGGCATGGAAAAGGAGCAGGTCGAGCGGCTGCGCGACGTTTCCGGGCGCTTCCGCCGCGACCAGCTCAAAGTCGTGAAGTATCAGAACGCGATGTCGCCCGCGCTCGAGTTCATGACCGCGCTCGTGCTCGCCTTCGTGCTCGTGCGCGGGCGGCTCATCGGCATGGCGCTGACGGATTTCATGGCCGTCGCCGGCGCGCTGTTCTTCGCCTTCGACTCGATCCGGCGGACGGGGCTCGCCTTCAACCGCCTCAACCAGGCGCAGGCCTCGCTGGAACGCCTCGAAGTCATCTTGGAAGAGCCGGACACGATGCCCGATCCCGCCGCGCCGAAAAAACTGCCACGCGACGCGGGAACGGTCGAGTTCCGCGACGTTTCCTTCAGCTACGGGAACGGCCGCGACGCGCTCGTCGGCGTCAGCGTGCGCGTTCCCGCCGGGCAGACCGTCGCGCTCGTCGGTCCTTCCGGCGCGGGGAAGACGACTTTCACGAGCCTCATTTCCCGTTTCTACGACGCGACGGAGGGCGCCGTGCTCGTCGGCGGCGTCGACGTGCGCGACGCGGCGAAAAGCGACCTGCGGAGCAAAATCGCGCTCGTGCCGCAGCACGCCGTGCTTTTCCGCGGCACCATCCGCGAAAACATCCGCCTCGGGCGGGAAGGCGCGACCGACGCGGAAGTCGAGCTCGCCGCGCACGAAGCGGCGATGGACGATTTCGCCTCCGGCGTTCCCGGCGGCCTCGACGCGAAGCTCGGCGATTTGGGCGAGGGCGTTTCCGGCGGGCAGCGCCAGCGCATCGCCGTCGCGCGCGCCTTTCTGAAGGACGCGCCGATTCTCATCCTCGACGAAGCGACGTCCGCGCTGGATTCCGAGAGCGAAAAAGTCATTCAGGACAATCTCGAAAAACTCGCGCGCGGGCGCACGACCTTCATCGTGGCGCACCGCTTCTCCTCCGTCCGCATCGCGCGGCGCATCCTCGTGTTTTCGCGCGGACGCATCGTCGGCGACGGGACGCACGACGAGCTCTACGCTTCCTGCCCGCTTTACCGCGAACTTTACGACCGGCAAGGCGTCTGAAAAAAAAGGAACGTTCCTGCGGGAACGCGCGTCGCGGGAACGGTCGCCGTCGCCGCGGCGCAGGTCCGGGAGCTCCTGCGCGGGCGCGCGGGGAAAACGGGCGGACGAAAAAAAAAACTCGAACGCATAAAAAAGTGCTTGTAAAGGCACTTTTTTTTTTGTCAGAATCGCGGTCAAGGAAATGAGACATGCTCCCGCGGCGACGCGGCGGCGGTTTCATTCCCGAGAAACTCTCATCGTTTTATTCCTAAACACACAATATATCATCATGAAGAAATATATCACAGTCGCGGCGCTTCTCGCCGCAGGCGCGGCGTTCTCCAACGCCGCCGTTGAAACGGAGCTCCTGTGGGGCCTCGACTTCACGTCGAGCTCGCTGGGGCTCTCGACGGGAGAGGGAACTTCGGTTTCCGGCTCCGGCACGATCAGCACGACGGGCGGCGCGGTTGCCGGCACCGGCTCGTATTCGACGAGCGGCACGGCCGCCAACATCCTGAAGTTCACGGCTTCGGGCACCACGTCCGCGCTGAACAAGCAGTCCGGCGCGTTCACGCTGAGCTTCCACGCGAAGTGGGACGGCGAGTCGGGCAACCAGTGGCCCGTGCTCGCCTCCTTCGGCGAGAACAACGGCTACTGCGCGAAGGTGAACTTCGCCGCTGACTCGGGAAATGCGACCGCCAGCTCGACCGGCACTTACGGTTTCGCTCCCGACGGCTATAATTTTTCGGAAAATACCCGCGGGGAAACCGTGACGCTGGACAGCGACTGGCATCACTTCGTCGTCACCTTCGAGGGCGGCAGCGACTCGGCGACGCTTACGCTCTACGTCGACGGCACGTCGACCGCGACCGTGAACTGGACGGTCGCCGGGCTGGACAACGACAATCCGATGACCGCCTTCTCCTTCGGCGGACGCCTCGGCAACAATAACAACAACGCGAACATGTCGTTCAGCGACATCGCCGTTTACTCCGGCGTGCTGGAAGCGGACCAGATCGCTTACCTGGGCGACAACAAGGCGAACGCCTCGGCGATCCCGGAACCGTCGGCGTTCGGTCTGCTCGCGGGGCTGGGCGCGCTCGCGCTCGTGGCTTCGCGCCGCCGCCGCAAATAAGACGAAGCGCGTTCGCGCTTCCTGAAAAAAAGACGTTCCCGCGCGGGCTTTTCCCGCGGGAACGTCTTTTTTTTTTCGCGCTTCGTTCCCGCGTTCCCGCGGCGCGGGAGCGCGGCGGATCATTTTTTCATCGGCTTGAGTTCGATGCCGAGCTTGTGCACTTTGTAGTGCATGAGGCGCGCGGAGAGCCGCAGTTCCCGCGCGGCGGCGGACATGTTGCCGTCGTGCCGCTTGAGCGACTCGATGAGGAGTTCCCGCTCGAACTCGTCGACCATCGTCTTGTAGGGCAGGGTGAGGTCGTCGGAGCGCAGGCGCGTGTCGCCGACGCTGTCGTTTTGGAGGGAAGGCGGCAGGTTGTAGCTGCGGATGCACTCGTCGCGCGCGGTCAGCACGGCGCGTTCGATGCAGCTTTCGAGTTCCCGCACGTTTCCGGGCCAAGTGTAGGAGACGAGGAGGCTGACGGCGGGCGAGGAGATGCGCTTGATTTTTTTTCCGAAGCGGAGGTTGAATTTGCGGATGAAGTGTTCGGCGAGCGGGATGATGTCGCAGCGGCGCTTCGCGAGTTCCGGGAGCAGGATTTGGAACGCGCTGAGGCGGTAAAAGAGGTCTTCGCGGAATTTTCCCTGCGCGATGAGGTCTTCGAGGCTGCGGCTGGTAGCGGCGATGATGCGCACGTCCGCGGCGCGTTCGGCGGTTTCGCCGAGGCGGGAGAATTTCTTTTCCTGGATCAGGCGCAGGAGCTTGACTTGGAGCGCGGGGGAAAGGTCTCCGATTTCGTCGAGGAAGAGCGTGCCGCCGTCCGCCGCCTCGACGCGGCCGGCGCGGCGCGGGGCCGTTCCCGCGGGAGCGCCTTTGGCGCTGCCGAAAAGCTCCGCCTCCAGCTGCGGTTCCGGGAGCGCGGCGCAGTTGAGCTTGACGAAAGGCTTTCCCGCGCGCGGGCCGCGGGCGCAGATTTCTTCCGCCGCGAGTTCTTTTCCCGTTCCCGAGGCGCCGCGGATGAGCACGGGCGCGCCCAGCGGCGCGACTTGCCCGATGTCGCGGCAGACGCCGCGGATCAGCGCGGAATTGCCGATGAGCCTGCCGGGGCTTCCGCTTTCGCCGATGAATTCGCGCAGTTCCAGGTTTTCGCGCTTCAGCGCGTCGCGCTCGTCGCTGGCCTGCTGGCGTTCGGCGGCGGCTTCCGCGGCGAGGCTGCCGACGATTTCGAGGAAGCGGAGCTTTTCCTGCAGGCGCGGGAGCGGCTCTTTTTCGCAGTCGATGCTGAGCGTGCCGACGACGTCTTCGCGGTGCACGACGGGAACGCACAGGAAGGCGATCCCGCGGGTTTCGGCGCGCGCGCCGGTGAGGTTCAGGAAGCGCGCGTCCTTCGAGATGTCCGGCACGAGGCAGGGTTTCCCGGTTTCGGCGACCGTTCCCGTGATGCCGACGCCGAGGCGGTAGATGCCGCGGCGGCGTTCGTCTTCGCCGAGGCCGCGGGAGACTTCGATGCGGAACGCGTCGCCGCGGCGCAGCGTGAAGGTGCCGCGCAGCATCGCCATTTCCTGCGTCAGGACGTCCAGCGTCTGCTCGAGCAGGGCTTCTCCGTTTTCCGCGCGCACCGCCGCGGAGCTGATTTTCTGAAGGGCGGAAAGTTCCTTTTTCAGCAAGTCGATCATGGAAAACGCAAAAAAGGCATTTTCGCGAAAACTTGCGGGAACGCGAGAAAAAAGAAGCGGCGGGAACGGTTTCGCGCGTGTTTCTTCCTTGCGGGAACGCGGGAAAAGGGGCAACCTTTTCACCAAGCATTTTTGAGTTTCCAATGGCCGAAGACACATCGAATCTCGTCACCATCAACATTGACGGCAAGGACTATCAAGTCGCCGCCAAGCAGAACCTCATCGACGCCGCGCATTCGCTCGGCATCGAAATTCCGCATTACTGCTATCATCCGAAACTGCCGATGGCGGGAAGCTGCCGCATGTGTCTCGTGGAAATCGGCATGCCGATGCGCGACCGCGCGACCGGCGCTCCCGTGATCGACGAGGCGACGGGCAAGCAGAAAATCGGCTGGATGCCCAAGCCGGCGATCGCCTGCGGGACGACGGTTTCTCCCGGGCTGCACGTGAAGCTCAATTCCAAGCTGACGGTCTCGAGCCGCGAGGGCGTGACGGAATTTCTCCTCGCGAACCACCCGCTCGACTGCCCGATCTGCGACCAGGCGGGCGAATGCACGCTGCAGGAATTTTCCTCCCAGTACGGGAAAGGACGCTCGCGTTACCGCGACGCGAAAAACGTGAAGCCGAAGCACAAGAGCATCGGCCCGCGCGTGGTTTACGACGGCGAGCGCTGCATCCGCTGCACGCGCTGCGTCCGCTTCTGCAACACGGTGCTGAAGCGTTCGATTCTCGGCGTGACGCAGCGCGGTTCCCGCTGCGAAATCGACTGCTTCCCGGGAACGGAGCTCGACGGGAACTACTCGATGAACGTCGTCGACGTCTGCCCCGTCGGCGCGATGACGAGCAAGGACTTCCGCTTCAAGATGCGCGTGTGGTTCCTGAAGAAAACGAAGAGCATCTGCACGGAATCCAGCGTGGGCGTGAACACGACGGTCTGGTTCCGCGAAGGAAAAATTTACCGCATCACGCCGCGCGAAAACGACGCGGTGAACATCGCCTGGATGAGCGATTCCGGGCGCATGCTCTACAAGGCGGTCGACGCCGAAACGCGGCTGAAGGGCTTCCGCCGCGGCGAAAGCGAAGTTTCGCAGGACGAGGCGGTCGACGCGGCGCTGGCGCTGCTGGAGCGCGGCGCTTCCGCGTTCGTCGCGTCCGGGAACATGTCCGTCGAAGAGCAGTTCGCGCTGAAGGCGTTCGCCGAAGCCGCGGGCGGGAACGTGTATCTGGCGAAAAAGCTCGGCGAAAACGACGGGATGCTCATTTCCGAGGACCGTTCTCCGAACCGCCGCGGCGCGCTCGTGACGGGACTCGTCAAGGATTTCGATTCGGCGGAAGTTTCCGCGCTCGCCGCGAAAATCGACGCCGGCGAAGTCGGGACGGTCTTCGTCTGCGGCGAAGACCTCAAGGAGCTCGGGCTGACGGACGAGCAGCTGAAGAAAGTCGAAATCGTTTACCTGGGCACGCAGGCGAACGCGACGAGCCGCGAGGCGTCCGTCGTGTTCCCGGGGCGCACGGTTTTC
>DVOG01000039.1 GCA_018713755.1 Candidatus Spyradosoma merdigallinarum
CGTGCAGATCGCTGACTTCCAAGAGCGGCATGTTTTTTTTTCGGAACGAAGAATCGCCGCTTCTTCTAAGATTTTTCCCGACGCCCGGCAACGGGAAATTTCCGCGTTCCCGCGCGTTCCCGGCGGCGCAAAAAAAAAGAAAAATCGAAAAAAAAAAAGCTTGTCGGAGCACTTTTTTTTTTTTGTCAGAATCGCGGTCAAGGAAATGAGACATGCTCCCGCGGCGTTTCGTTTCCGAAAACACAACGCAAAAACATTAATCTATAACTGACATATCGTTATGAAAAACTACATCACAGTCGCGGCGCTTCTCGCCGCAGGAACGGCGTTCGCGAACGCCGACGTCGTCGCCGTCTTCAATTGCGGCGACAAGGGCGATAACTCAGCGTGGATGGATAAGAGCCAGACTGGCTGGACGCTCGCCCAGATGGCTAATGGAAGCGGAAACTTCGACGAGGTCGAGGGAGGAAACGGCATCAAGCTCAGCTTGACGGGGGACGGCCTCGGCAGCACCGGTCCCGGGGGCTCGTTCTCGGCGGCTCAAGGCGCTACGACCAGTCCTTACGCGATTCCGCCCGCGCTGACGACGCTGTCGACCAAGGTTCTCGGCACCGGCGACTACAACACGCTCTGGGGCGGTTCGGTCAATATGTGGGAAGCGGGATCCGCGACGCTCAAGCTGGACGGTCTCACGGCGAACACGGAATACAAGGTCTACCTGTTCAGCGCCCGCGCGAACGGGGAAACCAACGGCTCCGTGGAGTGGACGACGACGGCTACGTCCAACGTTGACTGGTCGGTCTGGAAGGTCGCCGGTACCTGGGTGGTAGGCACCAGTTCTTCCACGGTTCAGTTCGACGGGTCCTCGGACGGTCTGAACGCGAGCATCGTCGAAGTGTTCTTCACCACGGGCGCCGATGAGACCTCGGTTTCGTTCAGCACGGGCGACAACCAGAGATTCACGCTCAACGGCATCGTCGTCGACCAGGGTCAGACGATCCCGGAACCGTCGGCGTTCGGTCTGCTCGCGGGTCTGGGCGCGCTGGCGCTCGTGGCTTCGCGCCGCCGCTGCAAATAAGACGAAGCGCGTTCGCGCTTCCTGAAAAAAAGCGTGCGGGGAAGACGCGTTTTTGTCCGCGCGAAAAGGATTGAGGCGGCGGAAACGCGCGGTATGCTTTTGCGCATGAGCGACGACGAAAAAACAGCAGCGCCTTCCGCCCCCGAGGACGCGGCTTCCGCGGAACGCGCGGGCGGCTTCTTCTTCGAGAAAATTTTCGCGCGGCCGAAAAAAATTTTCGCTGAGCTGTACGACGAAATTTGGCGGCCGGCGGGAACGGCGGCGCGCTCGGCGCCGATGCGGATTTTCGCGCTGCTGTGGCGCGTCGTGGAAATCACGGCGGCGCGGACGCTTTCCAACCGGATTCCGCTCCAGGCAGCGGCGCTGACGTATTACGTGCTGATGGCGCTCGCGCCGTTCGTGATGCTTTCGCTGACGATTTTCGCCGGCGTGATGAACGTGCGCGGCGAAGAGGCGGTCGCGACGATGAAGCTGCGCATCGCCGAAACGATGCAGCTGATCGCGCCGGAGACGACGGAGGCGGAGCAGCACGCCGCGGAGGCCGCCGCGGCGGCGGGAACGCCCGCTCCGGCGACGGTCGCGCCGGAGCTTCAGGAATTCGCGAACAACCTGCTGGAGAGCACGATGGCGAACTCGCGCTCCGCGGGAACGATCGGCTTCGTCGTTCTCGTCGTGCTCGCGGTTTTCATGATCGCGCGCGTGGAAGACGCCTACAATCTGATGTGGAACGTGAAGCAGGGGCGAAGCTGGGGGCGGCGCTTCGGGGCGTATTTTCTGTTCCTCGTGTTCGGCGGCGCGCTCACGGCGGTTTCGGCGTCGGCACTTTCCGTTTCCGCGGTGTTTCGGCGCATTTCCGCGGTGGGCGGGAGCGTTCCCGCGTGGCTCGCGGCGCTGCCCGGGGGCGAGGCGTTTTTCGGGCTGATGACCTCGTTCGTGCCGACGCTGGCGGCGATTCTCGCGCTGACGTTCGCGTTCGCGTGCCTGCACCGATACATGCCGAAGACGCACGTGCGGTGGCGCCCGGCGCTCGTCGGCGGCGCGTTCGTCGCGCTGGTCTTCGTCGGCGGGCACAAGCTGATGATGCTCTACGTGAACAATTTTTCCGAATTCAATTCGATTTACGGGAACTTGGGCGTGATTTTCGTGCTGATGTTCATGCTCTACCTCGGATGGATTTTCCTGCTGCTCGGCGGGCAGCTTTCCTTCGCCGTGCAGAACGCGCTCTATCTGAAAAACCTGAACCGGGAATGGGCGGAGCTGAGCCCGAAGTCGAAGCAGGAGGCGTTTTTCGCGTGCCTGTTCGCCGTGTATTCCGCGGGCGCGCGCAACGCCGCGGGACCGACGCCGAGCGAGCTCAGCCGGGAGCTCTGCATCCCGCTCAATCACGTGCTCGAATGCATCGACGTGCTCCAGGCGCAGAAACTCATCGTCAAGCTCGACGAGGAAAGCCTGGGCAGGGACGGCGAGGCGTGCTACAACGCGGCGGGAACGGTGCCGGAGATGACCGTCGCCGACCTGAAAAAACGCTTCGACAATCTGCGTTCTCCGCTGGTCCTCGGCGGGAACGCCGAGCTGCGCGCCGCGCTGGAACGCTTTTCCGCGACGTTTTCCGTCTGCGGCGAAAGCGCGGAGAAAACGACGCTCAAAGACCTGCTCGCCCCCGCCGTTCCCGCGGCGTCAGGCGCGTAAGTTTTTTTCCGAATCCAGCAGAAATTTTTTCGCGTCGAGCCCGCCGGCGTAGCCCGTGAGCGAGCGGTCGCTCCCGACGACGCGGTGGCAGGGAACGACGACGGCGAGCGCGTTGGCGCCGACCGCGTTCGCCGCGGCGCGGACGGCGGCGGGCATGCCGACGCGCCGCGCGAGCTCGCCGTAGGAAACCGTTTCGCCGCAGGGAATCTCCCTCAGCGCGGTCCAGATTTTTTTCTGAAAATCCGTTCCCGCAAAGAGCAAGGGAATGCTGAACGCTGCGCGTTCTCGCCGGAAATATGCGTCCAGCTGCGCGGCGGCGATGCGGAGGAGCTCCGCGTCGCCTTCCTTGAAATCGGCGCGCAGCAGGCGCCTCAGGCGCGCCGCCGTTCTTCCCGGATGCTTCGGGCGCGCCCAGTCGCAGAGGCAGAGTTTTCCGCCGAAGGCGCCGAGCGTCATTTCGCCGCAGGGCGAGCGGTAAGGCCGGACAAGAATGAGATTCTCGGGCGTCATTGTTTTTTCTTTCGCTTTTTCGGGGCGGCGGGATCTTGCATCCCTTCGATCGCGCCTCCCGCGATCGCCCAAAGATAAAGGCTCGCCGTGCTCCCGTAAGGCGAGTAGCGGCGGCGGTATTTTTCGAAAAGCTCTCGGCTCAGCGCGCGATGCCGGTGAAGCATGCGCAGCCCGCGGCGGATGCCGAAATCGCCGCGGCTCAGAATGTCCGGGCGGCGCAGGGAAAAAAGCAGCAGCATTTCCGCGCTCCACGTGCCGATCCCGTCGAGCTCGCAAAGCTTCGCGACGGCGTCCGCGTCGCTCATGCCGGTGATCGCGGCGAAGTCGAAGGCGCCGCTTTCGGCTTTCGCCGCGGCGTTTTTGATGTAAGCGGCCTTGCGGAAGGAAATGCCGAAGCCGCGCAGCTCTTCCGCCGTCGCGCGGTTCACCGCCGCGGGATCGACGACGCCGAGCCCCGCCTGCAGCCGCGCCCACACCGCGGCGTGCGCCTTCGAAGAAATCTGCTGCCCGACGACGGAGTGGACGAGCGCCGCGAAAAGATCGGGAATGACTTCCCGCCGCACGGCGCCGATGCGGTCGATGGCTTCGCCGAGCCGCGCGTCGCGGCTCTTCAGCCAGGCGATTTCTTTTTCTCCGTAGGGAAAGTATTCGGTCATCGTTCGGTTCGTTCGGGCGCGCGGGAACGCGACTCGCTTTTCCGCCGAGAAAATCGCTTTGCGTTCTTTTCGTCAAAAAAATAATTTTCGCGCATGATGAAAATTGCGGTTGTCGGAGCGGGCGCCGTCGGCGCCTATCACGGAATACGCCTCGCGCAGGCGGGGCATGAGACTCACTTCCTTCTGCGCAGCGACTACGAGGCCGTGCGGGAACGCGGCGGCTTCGAAATCCGCGACCGCGGGAAAACGTCCGTCGTTCCCGTGCTCGCGCACCGGAGCCCGGAGGAAATCGGCGCGTGCGATCTCGTGCTGATCGCGCTGAAAACGACGGCGAACGCGCAGTTCCCGAAGCTGCTCCCGCCGCTCGTCGGCGCGGGAACGACGCTGCTCACGCTGCAGAACGGGCTGGGCAACGTCGAGGCGCTCGGTGCGCTTTTCGGCGCGGAGAACGTCGTCGGCGGCTTGTGCTACGTCACGATTAACCGCCTCGCGCCCGGCGTCGTCGAAAATTTCGGCGCGACGCGGCTTTGGCTGGGCGAGGGCGACGGCGGCGCGCCGCGGGAACGCACGCGCGCGCTCGCGGAAATGTTCTGCGCCGCCGGGCTTCCCGCCGAAGCGAAAACTTCGCTTGAAGAAACGCTTTGGAAAAAACTTTGCTGGAACATTCCCTTCAACGGGCTGGCGATCGCCGGCGGCGACATCGCCTGCGACGCGCTGCTCGCTTCTCCGGAGCTCGTCGAGCTTTCTTGGAAGCTGATGCGGGAAATCCAGGCGGCGGCGCGCGCCCGCGGCTGCGAAATTTCCGACGAACATTTGAAAAAGCAGTTCGAGGTGACGGAGCGTTGCGGCGCGTATTTGCCGTCGAGTCTGCTCGATTACCGCGCCGGGCGCGACGTCGAAATCGAATCCATTTGGGGCGAGCCGCTGCGCCGCGGGACCGCCGCCGGCGTGCCGATGCCGCGCTTGGAAACGCTGTATCTGCTGTTGCATTCGCTTTGCCGGAAAAAGCGCGGCGTTCCCGCCGCCTGATTTTGCCGCTTCGCGTTTTCTCTTTTCCCTCCCTTCAAAAAAATCGAAGAAATGCCCGCGCCTTCCGTCAGAAACGGCTTCTGGAAATCCCCGCATTCCCGCGCGCTGCCCTGCGTCTTCGCCGAACGCACGCTGCTGATGGGCATCGTCAACGCGACGCCCGATTCCTTTTCCGACGGCGGCGAAGCGTTTTCTCCGGACGCCGCGCGTTCCCGCGCCGCCGCGCTCGTTTCCGCGGGAGCGGACATCATCGACCTCGGCGCGGAATCGACGCGCCCCGGCTTCGCTCCCGTCGGCGCGGAGGAGGAATTGCGCCGGCTGCTTCCCGCGCTGGCGGCGATTCGCGAGGCGCTGCCGGACGTTCCCGTTTCCGTCGACACGTATCGGCCGGAGGTCGCGGAAGCGGCGATCGCCGCGGGAGCGGACATCATCAACGACGTGCGCGCGATCGGCGCGGCGGGCGAATCCGGCGCGGAAGGCCGCGCCATGGCGCGCGTCGCGGCTCGGCTCGGCTGTCCGCTCATCGCGATGCACAACCGCGCGTTCCCGCGCGGCGCGGATTTTCTGCGGGATTTTCTCGAGGACATGCGCGCGGGGGCGGCGCGGCTTTTGTCCGAGGGCGTTCCCGCCTCCCAGCTTTGGCTCGATCCCGGATTCGGATTCGGAAAAACGCCGGAACAGAACCTGCGCCTCGTCGCCGAAATCGGAAAAATCGCGGAACTCGGTTTCCCCGTGCTGCTCGCCGCGAGCCGCAAAAGCACGCTCGGGCTCGTGCTCGGCGGGAAGCCTCCGCGGGAACGCGCGGGCGGCGACGCCGCTTGCTGCGCGCTCGGCGCTTTCGGCGGCGCGGCCTGTCTGCGGCTGCACGACGTCGGCGCGCACCGCGACTGCGTGCGGACGGCCGACGCGATCTTCCGCGCTTCGCGGGCGGCGTTCAGCGCGCCGTGAGCTTTTCTTCGAGAATTTCCGCGGCGCAGAAAACGCAGTCCGGGCAGGGGACGCGGCCCTTCTGCTTGAGATCGCGGCAATGCGTGTAGCCGAGTTTTTTCTCGAACGCCTCGGAAACGGCGGCGGCGTCATTCCCCGCGAGAGTCATCGCGCAGTAGAGCGCGCCGCAGAGCCCGTCGGGCGCGCGCCCGGTGCCGCAGCCGCTGAATTCTTCGACGCGGTCGTCCTGCCCGACGGCATGAGCGACCGCCTGCGCGCAGTTGTGGCTGAGCGGCGGTTTGCGGAACGATTCAAGCGCTTTTTCTTTCGTCATGACGGCGCGGAGGCTAACGCGTTCCCGCGCGTTTTTTCAAGCGGATTTTTCGCGGAAAATTCTCTGTTGAAAGGCGGCGTTCCCGCGTGCATAGTTGCCCCGTTGCGTTCCGGAAAATGTTGAAGCTCATCGTCATCGTCGCCGCCGTCGCCGCCGGCGTTCTGCTGTTGTCCGACCTGCGCGGGTGCGGAAGCCTGTTCCCGCAGGAAACCGTCTACGACGAAACGAAGGACGAGTCTTTTCTTCTCGCGAAGGAATACGCGGCGGCGGGGCGTTATCCCGAGGCGTTGGACGCGTTTCGGCGGATTATCCAGGAGCATCCGGACGCGTCGGCGGAATCGAACCTGGAAGCCGGGCTCATCGCGTTCCAGCAGGGCGATTTCCCGCTGGCGATTTACCATTTCAACCAGTATCTGTGGCAGAGGCCCGACGCGTCGAGCCGCGCGCGGGAACGCGTCGTGGGACTGATCAACTCCTCGAAGAAAAGATTCGTGCAGGAAATGCTGCCCGGGCGCGTCGCGGAACCGGAATCCTCCGTTCCCGGACTCGAAGAGAAATACCTCGCCGTCACGCGGGAAAACGAGGCGCTGAAGCGCGAAATCGAGCGGCTGCGCGCCGAGCGCGGCAAGGACGCCGCTTCCGCGCGCCTTTCCGCTCCCGCGGAGAGCGTTCCCGTCGCGGCGGCGCCCGTCCCCGCGGCGCAGACGTCCGCCGCGGAAGCCGCTCCGCCGCCTCCGCCGGAAAAGCCTCCCGTTCCCGCGACGCACGTCGTCGCCCGCGGCGACACGCTTTCCGGCATCAGCCGAAAATATTACGGCACGACGGCGCGCTGGCGCGACATCTACGAGGCGAACCGCGTCACGCTGAGCTCGCCGAGCGCGCTTCGTCCCGGCATGGTGCTGAAGCTCCCGCGCCCGTGAGCGCGAAAAACGTTCCCGCGACATGCGCATTTCGCGTCTGAGAGCAGCGGATTTCCGCAACATCGCGTTCGCGGATTTGGATTTCGGCGGCGCGCAGAGAATTTTCCTGACCGGAAAGAACGGGCAGGGCAAAACGAATCTGCTCGAAGCGGCGAGCCTGCTCACGGCGCTGCGTTCCTTCCGCACGCGGGATTCGCGCGTGCTCGTGCGCGCCGGAAAAAAGGCGGCGCAAGTTTTCATCGCGCTCGAACACGAGCGGGAAGGCGCGACGGAGCTGACGGTTTCGCTCGGCGCGAACGGCGCGAAAACGGCGGAGCTCGGCGCGGGAACGCCCGTGCGGAAACTTAGCGATTTCGTCGGGCGCTTTCCCGTCGTCGTTTTTTCCTCGGACGACATCGCGCTGCTGCGCGGCGCGCCGTCCGGACGCCGGCGCTGGCTCGACCTGACGCTTTCGGCGACGGACGCGGAATATTTCCTGTGCCTGCAGCGTTACTGCCGCGCGCTGGAAGCGCGGAACCGCCTGCTGAAACAGCCGGCCGCGGAAGACGCGCAGTTCGACGCCTTCGAGAAAATTCTCGCGGAAAACGGCCGCCGTCTCGTCGAAATCCGTTCCCGCGAAATGAAGAAGATCGCGGCGCTTTTCGCCGCGTCCGCGACGGAAATCGCGCGCGGCGCGGAGTCTCCGGAGCTCGTTTACGAAGCCTCGGCAAATGCGCCGGACGATGCGGCGTGGCGGGAGCTTTTTCGCCGTTCCCGCGCGCAGGACAAGCTGCTGCGGGCGACGCAGAAAGGGCCGCACCGGGACGATTTCCGCTTCCGGATTTTTTCCCGCGCGGCAGAGGATTTCGCCTCCGAAGGGCAGCAGCGCGGCATGACGCTCAGCTTGGGGCTGGCGCAGCTCGCGCTGTTTCGGGAACGGCTCGGCGTCGCACCCGTCGTGCTCGCCGACGACGTTCTCGGCGAGCTGGACGAGGCGCGGCGCGCGGGCTTTTGGGCGGCGGTCGGGAGCGGGCTCCAGGTTTTCGCCACGGGAACGCAGCCGCCGGACGATGCGGACGCGTGGCGGATTTTTACGGTGGAAGCGGGAACGTATCGCGGGTAAAATTCCCGAAAACGGCATTTATGAAATTCGACAAATCAGCCTTGGGGTCTTCGCTCGCGTTGAGCGTCATTCATTTCGCGATCGTGCTCGTCGCGATGAAATTTCGTCCGGAATTCCTGTCGGGCGGCGGCGCGGGAACGGCGGTTGACCGTGTTCAGGCCGTGCTGACGCAGCCCGGACTTTGGGTCGCGGACTTCATGGGCTGCATTCCGGAAAAGCCGATGTGGTGGGTTTTTCTCGCGCTCAATTCCGTACTGTGGGGCAACGTCGTCGCGTTCGCCGTCCGTTCGGTTTCCAAAATTTTCGTCAAGGACGCGAAAGCTTCCTGATTTTTCTCGCGCGGCGGGAACGCGCGTCTTCCCGCAGGCGCGGCGAAATGCTTATCGGCTCAGAATTTTCCGCAGCGCGGCGCCGATCACGAAAAACAGCGCGGCGATGCATCCGTAGTCGAAGAGAAAGCGCGGGAGCGCGTCGCCGAACGCGAAGGGATCGAAAGACGCTTCCGCCGTGAGCTTCTGCCCCATCGAGCGGCGGAGAAACGCGAAGACGCCGCAGATCGCGAGCGCGACGCCGAGCGCGGGAACGACGAGGCGCGCGGCGGTTTTCGCCGCCGTCTTTTCGCGCGGCGCGGGAACGCTTTTCTTCAGGCGGAACAAATTTTTCAGCGCTCCCGCGAAAAACGGCGCATGCAGCCCGGCGTGAGCCGCCGAGAGCACGAAAAGCCACGCGGCGCTCGTCGTGTGAAGATTGCGCGCGAAGAGTCCGCCGCCCGAGGGGACGAACGGAAAAATATGGCGCGAGAGCATCGCGCCGCTGACGGCGACGGCGACGACGCTGAGCGCGAGCGCGGCGTTCAGCGCGAAGACGACGCCTTTCTGCGCGGAGAACGTTCCCGCGAGCGGTTTCGCCCACCAGCGCCGGTTGATGACGTTGTGCGCAATCAGCACGAGGACGGCGAAGAGGCCGAGCCACTCGTGCAGCGCCTTGCCGGTGAAAAAGTACGCCGTCGACAGCGCGATGAGCGCGGCCGAAACGGCGTCCGTGAAAAATCTCAGGCGAAGCATTTTTTTGTCTGTTTGTCTGCGGAAAGAAAAATGCGCCGCGGCAAACGCCGGTCGGACAATCGGCGCTCCCGCGCGGCGAAAGAGATTCTATCCGGATTTTTCCCGGCGCGTCAACGCCGCGGGCCGTTCCCGCGGCGCTTTCATTTGCGGCGCGGGTTGAATTTTTCGTCGTATTCCAGCAGAAATTTCGCCAGCGCGGGATCGGTGAAATCGGCGGCGAGAGGTTTTCCCGTGTCCAAGCCGCGGATCGCTTCGCGGTCTTCGTCCGTCAGTTCAAAATCGTCGAGGGCAAGATTTTCCGCCATGCGGTCTTTGCGGACGGATTGCGGGATCACGGCGACGCCTTCGTCCGTCAGAAATTTCAGCGCGATCTGCGCCGAGCTTTTTCCGTATTTCGCGCCGACGCCCTTCAGCGTTTCGTTGGAGAAAAGACCGTTCATGCCGCGCGCCAGCGGACTCCATGCCATGACGCGCGTGCCGTATTCCGCGGCGAGTTCGCGCATTTTTTTCTGCTGCGAAAAGACATGCGTTTCCAGCTGCACGACGGCGGGCTTGATTTCCATGTTTTCCGCGAGATCGACGAAACGCGCATCGTAAAAGTTGCTCAAGCCGATTGCTCGCGCTTTCCCGGCTTTGCAGGCTTTTTCCATGGCGCGGTAAGTGCCGTAATAATCGCCGAAGGGCTGGTGGACGAGAAGCAGGTCGACGTAATCGGTCCGCAGCCTTCGGAGCGATTCGTCAATGCTGCGCGCCGCTTTTTCGTCGCCGGCGTTGGAAATCCAGATTTTCGTGGTGACGAAAAGCTCTTCGCGGGGAATGCCGCTTTTGCGGACGGCGTTCCCGACGCCTTCTTCGTTGTAATACGCCTGCGCCGTGTCGACGGAGCGGTAGCCCGCCTCCAACGCTTCCGATACGAGGCGTTCGCACTCTTCCGGTTTGATTTGCCAGACGCCGTAGCCGACCATGGGCATTTCGACGCCGTTGTTCAGTTTCGCTGTCTTCATGCGATTTTATGAAAGACGGAAAGGTTTGCGTTCCCGCGGCAAGAGGCGGATTTTTGCGCGCCGCGGGAACGAACGCGCGTTTCGGCTCAGCGCGCGAGCCCGATCTCGCGCAGCCAGGCGTCCACCGCGCGTTGGGCGCGGGAACCGTCGGCGGAGCTTCCGCTGACCGTCAGCGCCTTGAGCAGCGTCGCGTTCGCGAGCTGCTCGCGCATGTCGCTTTCGCAGTTCTGCATGCCGCCTCCGCCGTGCGTGAAGAAAGGCACGACGGTTTTTCCCGCGAACGCGGGATCGTCGAGCAGCGTGCGGATCGGCGGCGCGTAGGAGCCCCACCAGTTCGGCGAACCGACGAAAACGACGTCGTAGGACGCGAGGTTTTTCGGCTTCGCCTTCAGCGCGGGGCGGACGCCTTCCTGCTGCTCCTTCTTCGCTCGCTCGGTGCATTCGCCGTATTCCGTCGGGTAGGGCTGCGCGGGAACGATTTCGAAAAGCTCTCCGCCCGTTCCCGCGCTGATCTTTTCCGCGAGCGCCTTAGTGTTCCCGCTCCACGAGTAATAGGCGACGAGGATGCGCTTTCCGCCCGCGGGAGCGGCGGGCGCGTTCTGCTGCGCGAAAATCGGCGCGCTTCCGGCGGCGAGGCATCCGAGCGCTCCCGCCGCGACCATTCCGATGAATTTCTTTCTGTTCATGACGATTTTTTTTTGCGTTTCCCGAGGCTGATTCCTTCAGGAATCGGGAAAAATTCTACGATTTGAAGTTGACTCTAAGTCAAGGTTTTTTTTTCAGGAGAATTTCCCGAGGAAATTTCCGAGCTTTTCGAGCCCGGCTCGGAGCCGTTCCCGCGGGCAGGCGACGTTGATTCGGATGAAGCCTTCGCCGGCGTTCCCGTAAAGCGTCCCCGGACTGACTTTGAGCTTCTGCTCCGCTTCGAGTCGCCGCGCGAGTTCTTCCGAAGGCATTCCCGCGGCGCGGCAGTCGACCCAGGCGAGGTACGTGCCTTCAGCGGGCGTCACGGGAAATTTCGGCAGATTCTTTCCGAAGAACGCGCACAGCTCGTCGTAATTGTTTTTCAGATACGCGCGCAGGGCGTCGAGCCAGGCTTCGCTCTCTCCGTAGGCGGCGATCAGCGCCTCGATGCCGAAGGGATTCACGTCGCAGACTTCGTTGACGTTGATCGCGCGGTCGATTCTGCGGCGGACGTCTGCGTTCGCGGCGACGATGCCGGCGATCTGCAGCCCGGCGAGGTTGAACGCCTTGCTCGGCGAGACGCAGACGGCGGAATTTTTCGCGAACGCGGGGGAAAGCGAGGCGAACGGCGTGTAGTCGTGTCCGGCGAAAGTCAGTTCGCAGTGAATTTCGTCCGAGACGACGAACACGCCGTGCCTCAGGCATATTTCCCCGATGCGGAGCAGCTCTTCCCGCGTCCAGACGCGGCCGACGGGATTGTGCGGGTTGCACAGGAGCATCAGTTTCGTTTTCGGGGCGGCGGCTTTCTTTTCCAAGTCTTCGAAATCGATGCCGTAGCGTCCCCGCGCGCTGACGAGCGGGCTTTCGGCGAAGCCGCATTCGTTGTTGCGCACGGAGGAAAAAAAGCAGTTGTAGGCCGGCGTCTGCAGCAGAACGTCGTCGCCGGGCGAGCACATCGCCTTGATGACGGCGGAGACGGCGGGAACGACGCCCGTCGTGAAGACGATTTGCTCCGCGCCGAAACTCCAGCGGTGGCGGCGGGAAAACCAGTTGACGACGGCGTCGCGGCAGGCCTGCGGAATCTGCGCGTAGCCGAAAATTCCGTGGGCGACGCGTTTTTCGAGCGCGGCGCGCACGGCGGGAGCGGCGCGGAAGTCCATGTCGGCGACCCACATGGGCAGGACGCCTTCTTCTTTCGGCTCGTCCCATTTGACGGAGTTCGTTCCGCGGCGCGGAATCAGTTCATCGAAGTCGTATCGCATCATATGAAAATTCGAAAGGGAAAAACCGGAACGTCGTCTTCCGCGGGAGCGCTTCACGTTCCCGTCTGCGGGAGCGCGACGGAGGGGCGTTCCAGCCATTTGCTCCGCATCAGGCGGAAAAGGAAGATGAAGCCGCGGAAGCACAGCTCGAGGCACATCGCGATCCAGACGCCGCGCAGTCCGAAATGCGGCGCGAGCAGCGCGGCGGAAGACAGGCGCACCGCCCAGATGCTGAACAGGTTCATCGCGCAGGGAATCAGCGTGTCTCCCGCGCCGACGAAGACGCCGTAGGCGATGATGGACGCGGCGAACATCGGCTCGGCGAAGGCTTCGATGCGCAGAATCGCCGCGCCGAGTTCGCGCACGTCCGCGTCGGGCGTCATCCACGCCATGACCGCCGGTGCGGAGAGGAACATCACCGCGCCCATGACGCCCATGATCGCCATGCCGGAGAAAACCGTGATGTGCGCGAAGCGTTTCGCCAGGTTTTTCCGCGCCGCGCCCAGGCTTTGCCCGATCAGCGTCGTCGCCGCGTCGGCGATGCCGTAGCCGGGCATGTAGCAGAGGCTTTCGGCGATGATCGCGAAGGCATTCGCGGCGATGGCGACTGTTCCCAGCGGCGCGACGATGACCGTCGTCATGATGTGCGCGCCGCACAGCACCGCGTGTTCCCCGCCCATGGGCAGCGAAATGCGCAGCGCCTGCTTCAGGCATTTTTTCCGCGGACGAAAGCGCCCGCGCGTTCCCGCGAGCTTCAGATCCGCCGAGCGGAAGCAGAGAAACCAGAGCATCGCCGCGGCGACGACCGCTTCCGCGAGCACCGTTCCCAGCGCCGCTCCCGCGACGCCCATGTCCGCGCCGGGAACGAAAAGGCGGAGCCCCATGACGGAAATTTCCCGCGACGGGAAAATGAGCAGCCAGTTGAAGACGACGTCCAGCAGGCACATGAGCACGTTCAGCGCGCCGGGAACCAGCATGTTCCCGCTGCTGCGCAGCATGCTTCCCGCCAAAAAGTTGAGCTGCAGCGCCGGGAGCGCCAGAACGAAAATCCGGAAATACGCCGTCGCGTTTTCCGCGATGTCCGCGCTCCCGCCGAGCCAGAAAGGAAGCCGTTCGCTGATTGAGAAACCGACGATGAGAAGCGCGACAGAGAAAAGCAGCGTCGCCGCGAACGATTGCCTCAGCACGGATTTCGCCTCGTTCCCGCGCTTCGCTCCGAGAAGGTGCGCGACCTGCACGGAGAAGCCCGTCGTCGCGGCGGAGCACAGCCCCCAGAAAAGCCAGAGCGTCGTGGACATGAGCCCGATGGACGCCGATGCGCTCGCGCCGAGGCTGCCGACCATCGCCGCGTCGATGTACTGCATGGCGACGGTCGAAATCTGCGCGATGATGGCGGGAACGCTCAGCAGAGCGGTCAGTCTCAGCTGCTGACGCAAGGTCATGTCCCTTCCGTCGCGAATACGCGACAGAAGACCGGCCTTGCTCTCGTTTTCCGTTTTCATCGGCGTCCGGCGTGCGTCTGTTCCAGCGCGCGGAAGCGTCCCGCGTGGGAGCGCGGCGCTTCTTCATCTTCTCGGCGGCGGAAATTCATGGCGATGCGGCGTTTTTTCTAACGATCAGCGTTCGCGCGGGCAACGGATTTGTTCAGGCGTTCCCGCCGCGCAGCGCGGCGTTCGGCAGGAAGATGGAAAACCCGACCCCGAAAAGCAGGAAAAACAGCGTGTAGAATTTTCCGTCGACGAAAATGCACGGCAGCCGGCGAAGCGCTCGGTCGATTCCGGCGGAAGGCATCGCCGCCGCCGTTTCCGCGCTTCGGAAAACGCAGAGCGAAAATTCCGGGTGATTCGCCGCGCAGATGCCGCAGACGGCGAACCCGCGGAGCGCGTCGAGGACGACGCTGCGCTCCGACGGCTTCACGGGAACGAGGTCGAGCGTATCCGTTTTTTCCATACGCGTTCTCATGCGGCGCACGCCGTTCCCGTACGGGAGCGAGCGGGAACGAGGGTCGGGAACGTCATCGCTTCGCGCTCCGCGTTTCGATGACGCAGTCGGCGGGCGGCCTGACGTTCCCGTCGATCGTGACGGATCCCACGGCGTCGGCGACGATGCGCCCCGAAAGGGGATTCTTGATGTTCGTGATGCTTCCGCGAATGTCGGCGTTCACCGAGGAATATTCGAACGCGCGGTCGCAGCCGGGATCGAAGGTGCAGTTTTCCAGCACGAGGCCGCGCGCGTAGCAGAGCGGCTGCTCGCCGGAAATGCGGCAGTTGACGAGGCGCAGGCCGCGGGAATGCCAGCCGAGGTATTCGCCGTCGAGCTCCGAGTCGCGGATCGTGACGTTCTCCACTTCCCAGAACGCGTCCTTCGTCGTGATTTTCGCGTTGCGGATTTCCGCGTTCTTCACGTACTGAAAAACGTATTTGCTGTCGCTTTCCAGCCCGTCCACGAAAATGTCTTCGCTGAACATGAACGGATACGTCCCGCCGCGCAGCTTGAGGTTTTCGGCGCGGATGCCGCGGCAACGCCAGAACACCTCGTCGGCGTCGTTCATCTCGACGTTTCTGACGTCGATGTCGCGCATCTCTCGGAACATTTTCGGCGCGTCGATGACCGTGTCGGACATTTTCAGACGCTCGGAGTACCACAGCGCCGAGCGTCCGCCGACGGCGAAATAGCAGTCCTTTATGACGAAGCCGCGGACGTGCCAAAAGGGGTAGTTCCCCTCGAAGCGGCAGTTCGTCGCCGTGATGTTGGCGCATTCCTTGATCGCGGATTCTCCCGCGAGAATCGTGACGTTGTCCAAATGGAGGTCGCGCGAGCCGAACAAAGGCCGCTCGCCGCCGAATTCTCTGTCTTTGATCAGTTGCATGATTTCAAGCGACAAAGTTCTTCTTCTTTTCTTGTATATAAAAATCGGATGTATCGCGCGCGGCGTTCCCGCGCCGGCGAAATTTCAGTTCGTTTTTTCCAGCGCGGCGTATTCTTCGTCGCTCACCGGCTCGAGCCAGACGTTCGAGGCGTTTTTGCCGGGAATCTCGAACGCGAGGTGGGCGAACCAGCTGTCGGCGGCGGCGCCGTGCCAGTGCTTCACGCCGGCGGGAATGTGAACCACGTCGCCGGGCAGCATGCGCACGGCGGGTTTTCCCGCTTCCTGATACCAGCCGCGTCCGGCGACGCAGACGAGCATCTGCCCGCCGCCTTCTTCGGCTTCGTGAACGTGCCAGTTGTTGCGGCATCCCGGCTCGAAGGTGACGTTGGAGAACGGGATCTGCTCCGTCGAAATCCGCGCCAGATAGCTGTTCCCGACGAAGTATCTCGCGTAAGCCGCGTTCGGTTCTCCGATCGGGAAAATCATTTCGCGCTGAAACGCCGCTTTGCCGTTCCCGTCGGCGGCCGCGGGAACGTCGTCCGTCCAGACGTCTTTCGCCATGCGGAACGCCGCCCAGGCGTTCGGCCAGCCGGCGTAGAAGGCGAGGTGCGTCAGCATCTCGGAGATTTCCGTCCGCGTCACGCCGTTTTCCTTCGCGAACTGCAGGTGATGCGTCAGCGACGAATCGACGACGCCTTTGCCGACGAGCGCGGCGACGGTGATCATGCTGCGTTCCCGCGGCGCGAGCCCGGGGCGGTTCCAGACTTCTCCGAAGAGAACGTCGTCGTTGAGCCGGGCGAACGCGGGAGCGAAGTCCTCCAGCTGCGCGCGTCCGGCGGTCTGCGTAATTTTTTCTTGTGCCATGGCGGATTGAATGTTGAGCGTCGCCGCGGCGGCGGCGATCAGGAAAATCGTTTTCTTTTTCATTGTGTGTTTCGGCGGTTCTTTGTGTTTCGGGGAAAAGGCGATTCATTCATTTCAAGGAAAGCGTCACGACGGCGTCGCCGCTTCCCAGCGCGGCGAGCAGGCGTTCCCGCGCGTCGGGAAGCGGATGAGTCCGTACTTCTTATTTCAGATAGGCGTTGAAAAACTCCGTGATTTCGTCGAACGGAATCTTTTCGGGATTGTCGTAAAGATCCGTGTGGACTGCGCCGGGGACGATCAGGAGCTTTTTGTTTTCGCCTTTCAGCTTTTTGAACGCGTCTTCGCTGAAATAGCGGGAGTGCGCCTTTTCTCCGTGGACGAGCAGCACGGCGCTGCGGATTTCGCCGCTGTAGGACAGAATCGGCATGTTCAGGAACGAAAGGGCGGACGTCGTGTTCCAGCCGGCGTTCGAGCCGAGCGAGCGCGCGTGGTAGCCGCGCGGCGTTTTGTAGTAGTCGTGATAATCCTTCACGAACTGCGGCGCGTCCGCGGGCGGCGTTTCCGGCACGCCTCCGGCGCGCGCGTATTCGCCGCAGCGGAAATCTTCCGTGCGCTGCGCGTTGAGCCGTTTGCGCAGCTCGTAGCGCTCGTCGGCGGTCATGGCGTCGAAGTAGCCGTTCGCGGTGACGCGGCACATGTCATACATCGTGGAGGCGACGGTCGCCTTGATGCGCGTGTCGATCGCGGCGGCGTTGATCGCGATCCCGCCCCAGCCGCAGATGCCGAGGATGCCGATGCGATCGGGATCGACGTCGTCGCGCGTCGAGAGATAGTCGACGGCGGCGCAGAAGTCTTCCGTGTTGATGTCGGGCGAAGCCACGTATCGCGGTTCTCCGCCGCTTTCTCCGGTGTAGGACGGGTCGAAGGCGATCGTCAGGAAACCGCGCTCCGCCAGCGTCTGCGCGTAAAGCCCGGCGGCCTGTTCCTTCACGGCGCCGAACGGGCCGGAAACGGCCACCGCGGGGAGTTTCCCGGAGGCGTTTTTCGGCGCGTAGAGATCCGCGGCGAGCGTGATTCCGTAGCGGTTGCGGAAGGTGACTTTTTCATGAGCGACCTTGTCGCTCTGCGGGAACGTCTTGTCCCATTCTTTCGTGAGATTCAGCGTGGTCATTGCGTTTTTTTGTTCAGATTGATTCGGGTGCGACGCGCATCCGGCGAGCAGGGCGGCGCCCGCGACGGCGGCGATCGCCAAAGCGGATTGCAGGTTCGGTCCTTTCATTTTCGGAAAATTTTTCATTTGTAGGAGGCTCGGTAAATCGCGACGCAGTCTTCGTCCGAGAGCGGCGCGGGATCGTTCGGGAAGAGGAAGCCCATCGCCTCTTTCGCGTTGCGCGCCATTTCCGGGAATTCTTCGGGAACGATGCCGTAGTCGCTCATCTTGAGATCTCCG
>DVOG01000040.1 GCA_018713755.1 Candidatus Spyradosoma merdigallinarum
TGATTTTCTACGCGAACGAACGCCTCGGGCTGCGGGAACACGGCCAGCGCGCGCTGCTCTACATGTCCTCGCACGTTCCCGTGGCGCAGCAGGAGATCAACGAGCTCGTTCCCGACTCGTTCTACCGCGACCTGTTCATGAATCCCTGCCTGAACGGCTGGGCGCGCGGCGAAGAAAAGCTGCGCTACATGCGCCTCTGCCACAAAGTGCTTTCGCGCAGTCATCTCAACATTCTCGCGAAGCTGCGCAACGCGGGCATCATCACGCGCAATCTCGTCGTGCTCCCGAACACGTCGAACGCGAGCCTCGCGACCAACGGCACGCACATCACGATCGGGAGCCGCGTTCTTACGCGCGCTGCGAAGGAGAAGAAGATTTCGCCCGCGGCGGAAAAATACGCGGCGGATCTCGTCTCCAAGGCGATGGAACATTTTCTGCCGCTGTTCGTCGGCGAGCACACGGCGGCGCCCTTCCGTCTCGGCTTCGAAAATTTTCACCCGGAAAAAGCGCTCGGATTTCTCGCGCACGAGCTTGATTTCACGCAGCTGCGCATGATTTGGCGGCGCTGGAAAAAGAAGGCGAAGCTCAGCGTCTTCGGCTGGAGGCTCACGCCGTTCGGTCCCGCGCGGATCGACGCCGCCGTCGCGAAAATTTTCCGGCTTCGCGGCGACTTCATTCCGGATTTTCGTCTCGTCGACTATTTCATGACGCTGCTTTCGACGGACGAATCGCCGAGTCTCGACGGGACGATCGGGAACGCCGAACGCCTGAAGAAAGACCTCTGCGACCTCGGCATCTTCGACCCCGCGATGAGCGTCTACACGCTGTTCCGCCAGCGCGATTTCGCGAAATACGGTTTCTGCGGGTTCGAAGGGCGCCATTACAGCCTGTTCCCGCGGATCCGCAGCGGCGTCACCGACGCCGTGCGCCTGCAAAGCGCGCTCGCCGCAGCGCTTTACCGCATGGCGCTCGCGGGAACGCTGCGCCACGAAGACATCCCCGACACGCCCGGCGTCGAAAGCGAGCGGCGGCAGATTTTCTTCTCGCGCGCCGTCGGACTGCCCACGTTCTACGTTCGCGAAAACAGCGGGAACGCCTTTCTCGAACGCATCCTCGCGTACGCCAAGCGCACGCGCAAAAGCCGCCGCTATCCGGGCTACATCCGCGTGAAAACGAAGGACTACTGCCTCGCGGCGATCGACTTCATCCGCATCGAAGCGCGGGAAACCGTCGCGCTCTGCGGCGCGGGAACGCTGCTGGAAACGCTGCGCATGCGCATCCTCGAAAACGGAGAAGATTCCGCCGCGGGAACGCTCGCCGGCGAAGTCTGCCGCCGCCTCCGAGCCAAAAACCCGCTCGACGTTCCCGCGGAAACCTTCAACCGCGAGACGGAAAACTATTGCCGCGAAAGCCTGCGCCGCGCGCATTTCGCCGAAGGCGCCGAAACGGCGCGCGACCTGCTCGGCGAAAGCGCCGGGGCGGATTTCATGCGGAACATGGACGCGGCCTTCGACGGGAACGCCTCCCCGGAAACGCTTCGCGCGCTCATCGCGAAAATGCTGCGCGCTCTCGAAACGCTCCGGAAGAAATTTTCGCCATGACGCAGAAAGCGTATCCGATTCATCAATACATCGACAGAAAGTCCGGCGAAGTGCGCACGGAAAAGCTCGTCGCCGACGCGCTGGTGCGCCGGCTCTACTCTTCCGTGCGGGAACGCGCGCCGGCGCTTTTCCGCGCCGCCGTCTCCCGACGCGCCTCGGCGCTGCTGGGCGCGCTCAACTACGACGCGCCGCTTTCGCTGCGGCTTTCGTCGCCGTCGCGCATGATGCGCGCGCTGGGCATCGACCTGCGGGAACTCCGTGACGCGCCGGAAACGCTCGACACGGCGCGAAAGATCTTCGAGCGCAAAATCCGTTTCGAAAAATTCCGTCCGCTGCCCGAAGACCCGCGCGCGGTCGTCGCGCCGTCCGACGCGCGCGTCGCCGTCGGTTCTCTGAGCGAGACGTCCGTCTTTTTCATCAAGGAAAAATTCTTTTCGTTCCCGGAGCTGCTGGGAGAAAATTTCCCGCACACGAAGAGATTCGCCGACGGAGATTTCGCGGTGTTCCGCCTCACGCCGGACAAATATCACTACAACCACGTTCCCGCGACCGGCGTCGTGCGCGCCGTCTACGAACTCGGCGGCGCGTTTCACGCGTGCAATCCCGCCGCGGTGTGCGAGGTGCTGACGCCGAACTCGAAAAACCGCCGCGTCGTGACGCTGCTCGACACGGACGTTCCCGGAGGGAGCGGCGTCGGGCTCGTCGCGATGGCGGAGGTCGCGGCGCTGATGATCGGCGAAATCGTGCAGTGCTATTCGGAAAGCGGCTACGACGCGCCGCGCGCGCTTCGTCCCGGCATGCTGCTGCGGCGCGGGAACGTGAAAAGCCTTTTCCGCCCGGGAAGCTCCACGGTGATTCTTCTTTTCGAAAAAGACCGCGTCGCGTTCTGCGAAGACCTGCTGCGCAACGCGCGCGACGCGCGAGCGATATCCCGCTATTCGGGCATTTGCGGGCGCACGTGCGTCGAAACCGACCTGCGCGCGCGGGAAATCATCGCGCGGCCGCGGGAACGGGCGGCGTCCGAAAACCTTTGCTGAACTTTTCCGAAAACACGACATGACAACCGCTGCATCCAATCTGATTTTCATCGCCGCGCTCGCCGGTTTTTCCGGCGCGACGCTCGCGTGGGGCATTTCCCGCCTGCACCGGGAGCGATGGCAATTCCTCGCGGCGATTCCGCGTTCCCGCCGCTCCGACGGGAGCTGGCGCTGCGTGAACATCACGTATTACGGCGCGCTGACGGCGTTCGCGTGCGTCTGCGCGGTCGCGCTCGGCGCGACGCTTCTTTCCGCGCTGGGCGTCGGCGCCGCGCCGTCTCTGTTTCTCGTCTGCGCGCTGCTGGCGATTTGCGTTCCCGCGGCGAAAATCGTCGCCGTGATCGTCGAGCGCAACTTTTTCCGCTTCACCGTGGGCGGCGCGGCGTTTTCCGGCATCGTCTGCGCGCCGCTCGTCGCGGCGCTCGCGGGCTTTCTTTTCCGGGAAGACGGCGCGGGAGCGGAAGCCTTTCCCGTCGTTCCGGCGTGCGCGGCGCTCGCCGCCGCCTACGCGTTCGGCGAAGGAGTCGGACGGCTCGCCTGCCTGAGCTACGGCTGCTGCTACGGACGAAAAATCGCGACGCTGCGCTCCGCCGCCGCGCGGAAATTTTTCTCGGCTTTGGCCGTTCGTTTCGACGGGGAATGCAAAAAGGCGGTTTACGCCGGCGGGTGCGGCGGCGAGGCGCTCGTTCCCGTGCAGGCGATGAGCGCGATCGTCAACACGGGAACGGCGCTCGCGTCGACGGCGCTGCTCGCGTCCGGCTCGCCGCGGGCGGCGCTGATTTTCGCCGTCGCGGGAACGCAGCTGTGGCGGTTTTTCTCCGAATTTCTGCGCGACGACGACCGCGGCAAGGGAAAAATTTCCTCCTACCAGAAGATGGCGCTCGTCGCCGTCGCGTGGACCGTCGCCGCCGCGCTCGTCTTCGGAGACGGCGGCGCGGGAACGCCCGCGCGGCCGCCCGTGCTCGCGGAAGGGCTGAGGATTTTTCTTTCTCCGGCGACGATTCTCGCGCTGCAGGCGCTTTTCGCCGCGGTGCTCGTCTACACGGGAACGAGCCGCATGACGACGTCGACAGCGCGTTTCTCCGTGGTGCGCTCGCGCATTTGAGTTTCGGGCGGGCAAAAGAATTTGCGTTTCCGCGGGAACGCGGGCTATCATTCGCGAAAATTTTTCGTCTGAACTTTTTTTTTTGAAATTTATGGAAAAAAGAACGCTCATCATCGGTGCGGGAGGCGTCGGGAACGTCGTCGCCCACAAGGTCGCGCAGAACGCGGCGGAATTCGGCGAGATCATGCTCGCCTCGCGCAACGAGAACAAATGCAAGGCGATTGCGGCGGACGTGAAGAACGCGACGGGCGTCGCGCTGCGGACGGCGAAAATCGACGCGGACGACGTGCAGGCGACCGTCGCGCTGCTGAAGGAATTCAAGCCGCAGGTGCTGATCAACGTCGCGCTCCCGTATCAGGACCTGACGCTGATGGACGCTTGCCTTCACGCCGGCGTACACTACGTCGACACGGCGAACTACGAACCGCCGAACCACGCGAAATTCGAATACTCGTGGCAGTGGGCCTATCGCGAAAACTTCGAAAAGGCGGGGCTTTGCGCGCTGCTCGGATCCGGCTTCGATCCCGGCGTGACGAACGTTTTCTGCGCCTACGCGCAAAAGCATCTTTTCGACGAAATCGAGACCGTGGACATTCTCGACGCGAACGCCGGCGACCACGGCTACCCGTTCGCGACGAACTTCAACCCGGAAATCAACATCCGTGAAATCACGCAGCGCGGGCGCTACTGGGAAAACGGCGAGTGGAAAGAGACCGGGCCGCTCGAAATCCGCCGCGAATACGATTTTCCCGTGATCGGCGAAAAAAGCGCGTACCTGATGTATCACGAAGAGCTCGAATCGCTCTGCAAAAACATCCGCGGGCTGAAACGCATCCGGTTTTTCATGACGTTTTCCGACAATTATCTGACGCACCTGCGCGTGCTGCAGAACGTCGGGATGACGCGCATTGATCCGATCGAATTCCAAGGGCAGAAAATCGTCCCGATTCAGTTCCTCAAGGCGATTCTCCCCGATCCCGCCTCGCTCGGCCCGCGCACGAAAGGCAAGACCTGCATCGGCTGCGAAATCACGGGAACGAAGGACGGGAAGAAGCGCAAAGTCTTCATCTACAACGTCTGCGACCATCAGGAATGCTACCGCGAAGTCAAGTCGCAGGCGATCAGCTACACGACGGGCGTTCCCGCGATGATCGGCGCGATGATGCTCATGAACGGCAAATGGCTCAAGCCCGGCGTTTGGAACATGGAAGA
>DVOG01000041.1 GCA_018713755.1 Candidatus Spyradosoma merdigallinarum
ACGCGGCGACGGAGTGGCGGTTGGCGCGCGGGCGCGCTTTTTCTTTGCTTTTCCGCGGGAAAAAAGGTTCTAATGCGTCTTTGCATTTTTCAATTTCACGGGAACACTGATGCCGGACATTCGGAACATTCGCAATTTTTGCATCATCGCGCACGTCGACCACGGGAAGACGACGCTTTCGGACCGCCTGCTCGAACGCACGAAGACGGTCGAGCAGCGGCAGATGAAAGACCAGCTGCTCGACGCGATGGACCTCGAGCGCGAAAAAGGCATCACGATCAAGAGCCACCCCGTCTCGATGCGCTACGCGGCGAAGGACGGGAACACGTATCTGCTGAATCTGATCGACACGCCCGGGCACGTCGATTTCTCCTACGAAGTCTCGCGCTCGCTGGCGGCCTGCGAGGGCGCGTGCCTGCTCATCGACGCCTCGCAGGGCGTGGAGGCGCAGACCGTGGCGAACGCGACGCTCGCGCTGCAGCAGGACCTCGCGGTCATTCCCGTCATCAACAAAATCGATTTGCCGAGCGCGCATCCCGAGGAGGCGAAGCGGCAGACGGAGGACGTGCTCGCGATTCCCGCGGACGACGCGATTCTCGCCTCGGGCAAAAGCGGCATCGGCATCGAGGACATTCTGGAAGCGGTCGTGACGCGCGTTCCCGCGCCGCGTTGGGCGGATTATCCCGCGCCGCGCGCGCTGATTTTCGACTCGAAATTCGACGCCTACAAGGGCGTGATTTCCTACGTGCGCGTGTTTTCGGGAACGTTCGCGCCGGGCGACGCGATTCTGCTCATGGCGACGGGAGCGAAGAGCCAAATCAAGGAAGTCGGCATCTTTTCCCCGAAAATGACGCCGGCGGACGCGCTCGGACCGGGTATGGTCGGCTACGTCGTCACGAACATCCGCGACGTCTCGGAAGTGAAGATCGGCGACACGATCACGCACGCGGGAACGCCGGCGGCGGATCCCGTTCCCGGCTTCAAGGAAGTGCGCCCGATGGTCTTCAGCGGCATTTATCCGCTGGACACGAGCGAATACGAAAAGCTCAAGGCGGGGCTGGCGAAGCTCGCGCTCAACGACGCGGCGCTGACCTACACGGCGGAAAGCTCCGTCGCGCTCGGCTTCGGCTTCCGTTGCGGCTTCCTCGGGCTGCTGCACATGGAAATCATCCAGGAGCGGCTGCGGCGGGAATACGATCTGGACATCATTTCGACGTATCCGAGCGTCATATACAAAGTCTACGTCCACGGCGGGAAAATGCTCAAAATCGACAATCCCTCGCTGATGCCGCCCGCCGCCGAAATCGAACGGACGGAGGAGCCGACCGTGCGCGCGCACATTCACGTTCCCGGAACGAGCATCGGCGACATGCTCGCGCTCATTCAGGAAAAACGCGGCGTCTGCGACCACATCGACACGATCGACGAGCGGCGCGTGATGATTTCCTGCGTGCTCCCGCTGAACGAAATCCTCGTCGACTTCAACGACCGGCTCAAGTCCGTCACGCGCGGCTACGGATCGATGGACTACGAGTTCGGCGACTACGTCGAAAGCGAGCTCGTCAAGCTCGACATCCTCGTGAACGGCGATCCCGTCGACGCCTTTTCCAGCATCGTCCACGCTTCCAAGGCGGAGTCGCAGGGAAGAAAACTCTGCGAACGGCTCAAGGAGCTGCTCCCGCGCCAGCTTTTCAAAGTCGCGATTCAGGCCGCCGTCGGCGGGAAAATCATCGCGCGCGAAACGCTCGGTTCCGTCGGCAAGGACGTTCTCGCCAAGTGCTACGGCGGCGACATCACGCGCAAGCGCAAGCTGCTCGACAAGCAGAAGGAAGGCAAAAAGCGGATGAAGGAAATCGGAAAAGTCTCCATCCCGCAGGAAGCCTTCATCAAAATCCTCAAGAACGAGAAATGAACGCTCCCGCGGGAACGCCTTGCGGTTGACCTTTTCCCGCGGACGTGCTGTATTAACCGCCGTTCCGACAAGGAGATTTCCCCGATGAAAAAAACGCCGCCCCATCCTCGCCGCTCTTCAGGAAAGCAAAAGCAGCCCGGGCATAGCCGCGTCCTGCTGGACAACCCTTTTTTTCAAAAGGCTTACGACGATCTCGACGCCGGCGTCCGCGCCGCGAAGAGAATGACCAAACAGGAAGCCGCCGCGTGGATTCGCCGCGTCGGCGCTTCCGTCTGAGGGCTTCGCTCCCGCGGCTCTGCATCCGCTGTACGGTTTTCACGGCTGCTCCCGCGCGGATGCCGATCGCATTATTCGCTCCGGCGAAAAGAAGAAAAGCGCGAAAAGCTTCGAGTGGCTGGGCGAGGGATTTTATTTTTGGGAAAACGATCCGGGGCGCGCTCTCGAGTGGGCCGTCGCCAGAAAGAAGAAAGATCCCGCCGTCATCGGAGCGCTCATCGATTCCTCTCAGTGCCTCGACCTCGCGTCGCGCGACGGCGCGCGCCTGCTCGGACTGGCCTGCGAAAAGCTGAAAGCCGTTTGCGGACAGGCGGGAAGGCCTTTGCCGAAAAACGAACGCGGCGCGGAAAACGACGCGGACGAAGTCAAGCGGCATCTCGACTGTGCCGTGCTGAACGTGCTTTTCGACGGAAATAAAGTGCCGGCGGTGAAGAGCCCTTTCGTCGAAGGAAAGCCGGTTTATCCCGGAAGCAAATTTTTCGAGAAGACGCATACGCAGATTTGCGTGCGGAATCCGTCGTGCATTCTCGGCATGTTCATCGTTCGGGACGCGCAAAAATGGGCCAAGCTGTTTTCGATGTCCGCGGGAGCGGCAGACTGATTCTCCCGCAGGAAGCCTTCATCAAAATCCTCAAGAACGAGAAATGAGCGCTCCCGCGGGAACGCCTTGCGGCTGACCTTTTCCCGCGGACGCGCCGCGTTTCGGGAAGGCGTATCGAAAACGCGGATACGTCATTCGCGGACGCAGTCCCGTTGCCGCCGCGCGGGCGCGGAACATGAGCGAGCGCCGGAGAAGCGGCACAATCATCCCGCGCGTGCGTCGTTCCGTTCCCGCGGGAACGCCGCTTCGCGCCGCGTATCGAAAAAACCGATACGCGAAAACGAATCGCGCGGGGCGCGCCGCGTTCCCGCGCGAAGA
>DVOG01000042.1 GCA_018713755.1 Candidatus Spyradosoma merdigallinarum
GCCTACCGCCGGCTGCGCCTCTCGACGCTCGGCGGCGCTCCCGCCGAACACGAGGACGTTCCCGCCGTTCCCGCGGAGTGAGTTCCGCGCGCCGAAGTCCGCGAAAAGAAACTTCGGAAAAGAAAAAAGAGGCGTTCCCGCTCGGGGCGTCTCTTTTTTTTCGCTCCCGCGTTCCCGCCGCGGGGCGCGGACTCACTTTTTCCCGGAGAGAACGACGACGGAAACCGCCGCGACGATCAGCACGATGCCGGAGGCGAGCGCTCCCGTGAAGCGGTCGCCCAAAAACAGCACGCCCGCCGCGACCGCGGCCACGGGTTCGAACGCGCCGAGAATCGCCGTCGTCGTCGGTCCGACGCAGCGCAGCGACAGAACGATGGCGACGGTCGAGACCAGCGTCGGAATCGTCGCCAGCAGCAGCACGTTCGCCCACGCTTCCGCCGTCGCGGGAACGTCGATTCCGCCGCCCGCTTCCGCGTTCGCCCAAAGAAAAACGCTCCCGAAAAGCAGAATGTAGAAGGACAGCTTCGTGCCGTTCATCCCGCGAAGCCGCGTCTTGTTCACGGCGACGAGATAGACGGCGTAAGTCAGCGCGGACACTGCGACGACCGCCGCCCCGCCCAAGTCGATTCGCCCGCCGGCGTTCCCGCCTCCGTCCGCCGCGCAGAGGATGCCGACGCCGCAGAACGCGAGCGCGACGGCGAGAACCGTTCCCGCCGAAAGCTTTTCCCGGAAAAAGACGATCATGATCAGCGCCGTGAAGATCGGATACAGGAAAAGCAGCGTCGACGCGACGCTCGCGGGAATCAGCGTGTAGCCGTAAAAAAGCGATACGGACGACGTCGTCATCAGCGCCGCCATCAGGAAAAGTTCCGCGAGCTCTTTGCGCGAAACGCGCAGGCTCGTCCGCCGCGCCGCGAGAAAAATCCCGATGAGCGCCGCGGCGACCGCGAAACGAAAAAACAGAACGGACGCGACGCCGATGCCCTGCCGCAGCAACGGCACCGCGAAAAGCGGATTCAGTCCGTAACAGGCGGCGGAAAGCGCGCCGAAAAAAATCCCGCGGAATTTGTCGGAAATCATGCCGAAGAAAAAATCGCGCGCGATTGAACGCTTTTCTCGTCCGCGTGAAAAGGAAATTCGCGCAGCGTCGCTCCCGCACGCGGGAACGGCAAATAGTTTTTGAAAATTTTTTCGGGCTCGGATAAGCTCTGCGCCCATGTCAAAGATTACAGCCGTCATCGACTTCGGGTCGCAATACACGCAGCTCATCGTTCGCCGCATCCGCGAGCTGGGCTTCATGGCGAAGCTTTACGCGCTGGAGGATTTCGATCGGCTCGAGAATCCGGGCGCGATCATCCTTTCCGGCGGTCCGAAAAGCACGTCCGACGCGGACGCTCCCGACATCGATTTTGCCCGCCTGAAAAGTTTCGGCGTTCCCGTGCTCGGCGTGTGCTACGGCATGCAGCTGCTGAACATCAAGCACGGCGGCACGGTGCGCGCGTCGAACCGGCGCGAGTACGGTCCCGCGGCGCTCGTTCCCGAAGAGCCGACGGACGCGCTTTTCGACGGCGTTTCGCGCGGGTCCCAGGTCTGGATGAGCCACTCCGATACGGTCGACCGCCTTGCCGACGGCTGCCGCGTCATCGCGCGGAACGCCGAGGGCGTTCCCGTGAGCCTGCGCTGGTCGGACTCCATGTGGGGCATTCAGTTTCACCCGGAAGTCACGCATTCGCACGAAGGCCGCGCGATTCTGAAAAATTTCCTCGGGCAGGCGAAAGACTTGGCGCGCTTCGACATCGGCGATTTCAAAAAACAGCTCATCGCGGAAATCCGGGAACGCGTCGGCGAAAAGCAGGTCGTCTGCGGCGTTTCCGGCGGCGTGGATTCCACCGTGCTCGCGGTGCTGCTGCACGAAGCCGGCGTGAACATGCGCGCGATTTTCGTCGACAACGGACTGCTGCGCAAAAACGAGGCGGACGAAGTGCGCGCGAATTTCGCCCGCATGGGCGTGGAAATCGAAACGGTCGACGCGTCGGAACGCTTCCTTTCCGCGCTCGCCGGCGAACGCGATCCCGAGAAAAAACGCCGCATCATCGGCGGGCTCTTCCTCGACGTGTTCTGGGACGCCGTCGGGAACGCGGAAATGCTCGCGCAGGGCACGCTTTATCCGGACGTGATCGAGAGCGCCTCGAACGCGAAGTCCAAGGCGTCCGTCATCAAGACGCACCACAACCGCGTCGAGCGCGTGCTGGAGCTGCAGAAGCAGGGCAAGGTGCTCGAGCCGCTTGCGGAACTTTTCAAGGACGAAGTGCGGGAACTCGGCGCGTCGATGGGCATCCCGCACGACATCCTTTGGCGGCATCCGTTCCCGGGGCCGGGGCTGGCGGTGCGCTGTCCCGGCGAAGTTTCGCGGGAACGCCTCGACATCATCCGCGAGTGCGACGCGATTTTCATCGGCACGCTGCGCAAATACGGCTGGTACGACAAGTGCTGGCAGGCCTACGCCGGCCTCATTCCCGTGAAGACCGTCGGCGTCAAGGGCGACGAGCGTTCCTACGAGTTCGCGACGAACCTGCGCGCCATCGTTTCCGAAGACGCCATGACCGCCGACTGGGCGGAGCTGCCGATCCCGCTGCTGCGCGAAGCCTCCAACCGCATCCTCAACGAGGTCAAAGGCATCAACCGCGTGCTTTACGACATTTCGACGAAGCCGCCCGCCTCCATCGAGTGGGAGTGAGGTTCCGCCGATGCGGGAACGCCGAAAAAAAAAAGAGAAAAAAATCGAAAAAAAAGTGCTTGTAGAGGCACTTTTTTTTTTGTCAGAATCATGGTCAAGGAAATGAGACATGGTTCTGCGGGGAGTTCCCGCAGGGTTTCGTTTCCGTTTTAACCTGATAAATAGATTCATCCGACATAATCACTATGAAGAACTATATCACAGTCGCGGCGCTTCTCGCCGCCGGAGCCGCGTTCGCCAATGCCGACGTGGTTCTGCACGATATCACGTTCGCTGACGGCAACGTCATCACGAGCGACGCCTCCCTCAGCAACACGGGCGTTTCTGCGACGATTACCACAAATCCTGCGGACAAGACGCTCTATCAGTCGACGATCCTGGGCGTTTACTCCGGGCCGGTTAAAGAGCTGCCCAACGTCACGCTGTGGGTTAAGGAGGGCGGAACGTACAAAGGGAACAACAACCTGACGCTCAACGCGCTGAAGCTGGACTCCGGCGTGAGCATTCTCTCCGGGGTCGGCGCTACGCCGAGCGCGAATGAAGTGTCGTTCAATGACGGACGCAACATTACGCTGACGGGAACCGACGGCTTCCTCGACGTCGACTGCGACACGTTCGGGAAAGTCATCGTTTCCGGGCTGAGCGGCGACTCCGCCGTTTACCTGAACTCGAACGGCAAGCTGACGCTCAACAGCGGCAACACGCTCAGCGACGACGTTGACATCTACGCGATCGTCAGCGGCGACGCTGGCTCCCGCACGCTCGTTTCCGGACTCAGCGACGGTTGGAGCGGCAGCGTTTTCATCAGCACCAACGACGGAACTTCTTATGAGAAGGCGTCGTTCACGGTGTCCGGCGGAGAACTCTCCGTTTCGACGATTCCGGAACCGTCTGCGTTCGGTTTGCTCGCGGGCCTCGGCGCTCTCGCGCTCGTCGCTTCGCGTCGCCGCCGCAAATAAAAGCCGAAGCGCAGACGCGCTTCTTGAAAAAAAAACGTTCCCGCCGGGATTTCCCGCGGGAACGTTTTTTTTCGCATTCGCCTTCGTGCGCTTTGCGTATCGGTTTTGCGGATACGCGGAGGAAACGCTTGCGCTTCGATTCCCTGCGGCTCGTTTCGCCCCCGCAGACGTTCCCGTTTTTTTTTTGCGCGGCGTTCCCGCCGGCAGTTTTTGCGTATCCGTTTTTTCTATACGCCGCGCGTTCCCGCCGTTTCCGCGGGAGCGGGCGCCTTCACCGCGCGAAGAGCTGCGGACGCAGCAGGACGGCCTTGGCGAGCGCCGCGAGCATCAGCGCGTGTTCCATTTCGCCGCGCCGCGCGATGTCGAGGGTTTCCTGCGGCGTCGCGAGCTTCATTTCGATTTCTTCGTTCGCGTCGAAATGCGTTTCCGTCGTGCGGACGCAGTTTTCGATCAGCACGAAGCGGCAACGGTTGTTGAAGATGGCGGGATTCGCGGCGGCGCTTCCGAGCGGCACGGGAGCGTCGCCCGTGAAGCCGGTTTCCTCCGCGGTTTCCCGCGCGGCGGCGCGGAGAAAGTCTTCGCCTTCGTCGATGACTCCGCCGGGGAATTCCCACGAAAGACGGCGGATGCCGAAACGGAACTGCCTGACGAGGATGATTTTTCCGTCGCGCGTCACGGGAACGACGGTGACCCAGTCCGGCGCGTGCGCGACGTAGAAGTCGCCTTCGCGCCCGTCCGTCGGGTGCTTGAAATGTTCTTTGTAGACGTCGAAGACGACGCAGGGCGCGTGCAGGTTTTCCTGGGTCAGATTCCAAAGTGCGGGAACGCTCATGGCTTTTTCTTTTTTGAGAGGATTCGGGAAAAAAGATGCGCCCGCTTTTTCGGCGGGCGCACGGCGGAAATGAGATTTTTCAGTTTTCGGCGGGCAGGTTGATTTCCTGGCCGATTTGGAGCCGCTTCGGGTCGAGCCCCGGATTCGCGCGCATCAGCGCGTCGGTGGTGATGCCGTGTTCCTTGGCGATTTTCGCGGGATAGTCTCCCTGTTTCACGCGGTATTTTCCTGCGGCGGCGGGCGTTCCCGCGGCGGGGGTGCGCTGCGCCGTTCCGTCGGCCGGACGTGCGGCGGCGCCGCGGTCGAGGCGGTTCATGCGTTCGTTGAGCGTGCGCGCGTTTTGAACGATTTGCGTCTGGCTCTTGGAAATTTCCTGATAGCGGGCGATGAGCTGCGCCTTGAGTTCTTCGAAATCCGTCTTGAGATCGGCGACGGCTTCGCCGCCGGAGCTCGCGCTGCGGGCGTCCGCCGCCGCCTGCTTCGCCGTCTCGACCGCGGTCTCAATTTCGGTCATGACGCCGGACTTGTGGCGCGCGACGCCGTTTTTCGCGTTGAGCGCGAAGATGAAGGCGAGCCCGCTGAGCACGAACGCCGCGATTGCGAGGATGAGGGGAATTTTGGATTCGGAGCTGCCCGAATCAATGCCGCCGTCGATTGAAGAGTTTTCCATGGTGAATTCCGTTTTTCTGATTGTTTTGCTGAATGCACAATGGAACATTGTGTTGACAACGAGAGCAATAAAAAACGATACTCTGCGCGCTTTTTCGGGCGTTAGCGCAGTCTGGCCAGCGCATCTGCTTTGGGAGCAGAGGGTCGGGGGTTCGAATCCCTCACGCCCGATTTTTTTTTCTTTGCCGGGAACGGCGTTCCCGCGGATGTGAATAAGTCGTTGTTTCCGTTTCGTTTTGGAATGATTATAAAACTGCGCGCTTATGGAAATCATCAAAAGGGACGGTTCGCGGGAACGCTACGACGCAGAAAAAATCGCGCGCGTCATGCGCGCGGCGTTCGACGGCCTCGGGACGGAATGCGCGGCGAAGGATTTGTCGGCGATGGTCGGGCGCGTCGAGGCGCTGCTGAAGACGCTTTCCGACGCGAACGGGAACGCGCTCAAGGTCGAGCAGATTCAGGACATCGTCGAAATCGAAATGATGAAGAGCGGCTTTTTCCGGGAAGCGCGGCGCTTCATCCTTTATCGCGAGGAGCGCGCGAAGGAGCGCGCGGCGGTCGACGAGCTGCGCGCGGCGGTCGGCGTTCCCGGGCTCGGGCGCGTGCTGAAGGACATCTGCAAGGCGTTCCGCGCTCCCGAATATTCGCCGGAGCGTCTGCTCGCGAAATTCCGCGCCTTCGCCAAGGCGGGCATGTCGGCGGACGACGCGCTGAAAAGCCTCGTGCGCGCCGCGGCGGAGTGCGTTTCCGCGCAGGCGCCGGACTGGGAGTTCATCGCCGCGCGGCTGCTGGATTTCAGCGCCGGGCGCAGCATCGCCGCGCTGACGGAGCAGCTGAAAATTTCGACGTTTCTCGAAAAAATCCGCTACTTGGAGGCGGAAGGGCTTTACGGGAAATACATTCTCGAAAATTACGCGCCGGAGGAAGTCGCGGAGCTCGAGAGCTGGATTCGGCCGGAGCGGACGCATCTTTTCACTTACAGCGGGCTGGACTTGGTGCTGAAGCGCTACGCGATACGCGACCGCCGCGGGCGTCTGCTCGAAACGCCGCAGGAAATGTTCATGGGCATCGCCATGCATTTGGGCATTCCGGAAAAGCGGGAACGCCGCCTGCGCGTCGTCAAGGACATCTATGACGTGCTCAGCACGCTGAAAGCGACGATGGCGACGCCGACGATGGCGAACGCGCGCAAGCCGCATTTCCAGCTTTCGAGCTGTTTCGTCGACACCGTTCCCGACTCGCTCGACGGCATCTACCGCAGCATTTCCGGCTTTTCCCAGGTGTCGAAGTTCGGCGGCGGCATGGGGCTTTACTTCGGGAAAGTGCGCGCGAGCGGGAGCGACATTCGCGGCTTCAAGGGCGCGGCGGGCGGCGTCGTGCGCTGGATCAGGCTCGCGAACGACACGGCGGTCGCCGTCGACCAGCTCGGCATGCGCTCCGGCGCCGTCGCCGTTTATCTCGACGTCTGGCACAAGGACATTCTCGATTTTCTGCAGCTGCGCACGAACAACGGCGACGACCGCATGAAGGCGCACGACGTGTTCCCGGCGGTCTGCTACCCGGATCTTTTCTGGAAAATGGCGCGAGAAGACCTTTCGCAGAAATGGCACCTGATGTGTCCGCACGAAATCCGCACCGTCAAAGGCTACGCGCTGGAAGATTTTTACGGCGAAGAATGGGAAAAGCGCTACCGCGACTGCGTGAACGATGCGCGCATCCGCAAGACGGAAATTTCGCTGCGGGATCTCGTGCGGCTCATTCTGAAATCCGCGGTCGAGACGGGAACGCCCTTCGCGTTCAACCGCGACGCGGTGAACCGCGCGAATCCCAACCGTTCCCGCGGCGTCATTTACTGCTCGAACCTCTGCACGGAAATCGCGCAGAACATGAGCGCCGTCGAAAGCGTCTCGACGACCGTCGAAACGGAGGACGGAGACGTCGTCGTCGTCGAAAAGACGCGCCCGGGCGATTTCGTCGTCTGCAATCTCGCTTCGCTCGTGCTGGGCAGAATCAACTTCCGCGACGACGCCGAGGTGAAGTTCGTCGTCTCCACGCTCGTGCGCACGCTCGACAACGTGATCGATCTGAATTTCTACCCCGTGCCTTACGCGCGGATCACGAACGCGCGCTATCGTCCGATCGGGCTCGGCGCGAGCGGCTATCATCACTTGCTGGCGCGCGAGGGCATCGCGTGGGAAAGCGAAAAGCATCTCGCGTTCGCGGACGAGATTTTCGAAAAGATCAATTACTTCGCGATTGAGGCGAGCGCGGAACTCTCCGCGGAAAAAGGGCGCTATCCGTATTTCGAAGGATCCGACTGGGAAAGCGGCGAATACTTCCGCTCCCGCGGATACGATTCCGCCGCGTGGCGCGCGCTCGCGGAAAAAGTCCGCGCGCGCGGCATGCGCAACGGCTATCTCACGGCGATCGCGCCGACGAGCTCCACGTCGATCATCGCGGGAACGACCGCCGGCGTCGATCCCGTGATGAACCGCTTCTTCCTCGAAGAGAAAAAGGGCGCGACGGTCGCGCGCGTCGCGCCGGAGCTTTCGCCGAAAACCTGGTGGCTCTACAAGAACGCGCACGCGATAGACCAGACGTGGAGCGTGCGCGCCGCCGGCGTGCGGCAGCGGCACGTCGACCAGGCGCAGTCGCTCAATTTGTATATAACGAATGAATACACGTTCCGCCGCGTGCTCGACCTTTACCTGCGCGCCTGGGAGTGCGGCGTGAAGACGATCTACTACGTCCGCTCCAAGTCTCTCGAAGTCGAGGAGTGCGAGTCCTGCGCGTCGTAGCGCGCGGGCGCCGAGGCGTTCCCGCGGGAACGTCACGGAGCGAAAAAAAAAAACGAAAAGCCCCGCGCGGGAAACGGTCGCGGGGCTTTTTTCTTTCGCGGCGCTGTCGCGCGCGGCTCAGTATTCGCGGTCGGCGTATTCTCCGAAATGCTCCATCACGTAGTCGAGATCCTTGTCGCCGCGGCCGGAAAGATTGACGAGGATGGACTCGGTCGGGCGTTCCCGCGCGAGCTTCGTCGCGAACGCCACGGCGTGCGCGCTTTCGAGTGCGGGAATGATGCCTTCGAGACGCGAGAGACGGAAAAACGCCTCAATCGCTTCTTCGTCGCCGATCTGCGCGGCCTTTTCGCGTCCCGTCTCGTGCCAGTAGGCGTGTTCCGGCCCGACGGACGGGTAGTCCAATCCGCTCGCCGCGGAGTAGACCGGCGCGGGATTGCCGTCCGCGTCCTTGAGCATGAGCGAGTTGAAGCCGTGCATCACGCCTTCCGTTCCGAAGGCGAGCGAGCAGGCGTGGTCGCCGAGCTTGGCGCCTCTGCCGAGCGGTTCCACGCCGTAGATTTCCACCGGGTCGTCCGCGAAACCGTGGAAAAATCCCGCGGCGTTCGAGCCGCCGCCCACGCAGGCGCAGACGTTGTCCGGAAGCTCGCCCGTCATTTCGATGAACTGTTCCCGCGCCTCGATGCCGACGACGCGCTGGAACTCGCGCACCATCAGCGGGAAAGGATGAGGCCCGACGACCGAGCCGATGCAGTAAATCGTGTTCACGGGATCGGCGAGATACGCTTCGAACGCCGAGTCCACCGCTTCCTTCAGCGCTCCCGCGCCGCGCGTGACGGAGACGACTTTCGCGCCGAGCACCTTCATGCGCATCACGTTCGGGTATTCTTTCTTGATGTCCGTTTCGCCCATGTGGATTTCCACGGGAATGCCGAAGTAGGCGCCGGCCGTCGCCAGCGCGACGCCGTGCTGCCCCGCGCCCGTTTCCGCGATGAGTTTTTTCTTGCCGAGGTATTTCGCGAGCAGCGCTTCGCCCATGCAGTGGTTGAGCTTGTGCGCGCCCGTGTGGTTCAGGTCTTCGCGCTTGAGGTAAATGCGCCCGCCGCCGATTTTTTCCGTCAGGTTTTTGCAGTAGTAAACCGGCGTCGGTCGGCCCTGGAAATGCTTGCGGATGCTGCGCAGTTCCCGGATGAAGTCGTGCGAGCGGCAGATCGTGTGATACGCGCGCGTGATTTCGTCCATCTGCTTCTGCAGCGCTTCGGGAACGAAGGAGCCGCCGAATTTTCCGAAAAAGCCCTTGGCGTCGGGAAGACGCTTGTATGCGGGAAGCTGTTCGTTGTTCATATGCGAAAAGACAAATTAAGTAAAAGGCAATTCTACTCCGCGTTCCCGCGCAGGAAAAGAAAAAACCGGGAGCGTCGTTCCCGCGCGGAAACGGTCGGGCGGCGTCTTCGGCGCACCTGCGCGCGGCTCGCCCGCGCGCGCGGATTCCCCGCGGGAATGTCCGCGCCGGGAAAAATAGGCTTGCGGCGTTCCCGTGCGGACATTTCAATTTGTCCCTTAAAAATGAACGAACCAACGACCCAGACCAGAGAGCTCACCGTGCAGAACAAAATGGGCATCCACGCCCGTCCTGCGGCGATGATCGTGCGCATCGCGAACAAATTCCCCGCGGTCAGCCTGGACGTCGTCAAGGACGACGAGCAGGTGAACGGCAAGAGCATCATGGGGCTGATGATGCTGGCGGCGGGCAGCGGCTCGAAGCTCTGCTTCACCGCGGCGGGACCGTCGGCGGACACGACGCGGATGCTCGACGAGCTTCAGGCGCTTTTCGAGCGGAAATTCGACGAGGAAAACCGCTGAAGCGCGTTTCCCGCGAAACAAAAAAAAACGACAGAAGGCGTTCCCGCGCGGGAGCGCTTTTTTTTTTGCCGGAATTTTTTTTTCTCTCTCGGAGAACGCGGGGTCACCCGCGCGCCGCGCCTTTTTTCGCCTGCAGAGAAAAGACGATGCGAGTGACGAGTCCGCGCGGGAGGAAGCGCGACAGGAAAACGAGCGCGCGATAGCCGAACGCGGGAACGATGAGGCGTTTTCCCGCGAACATGCCTTCGACCGCGGCGACGGCGGTCGCGCGCGCGTCCGCGCTGCGCAGGTTGAACTTCACGCCGGCGCGCGCGTTGAAGCCGGTTTTCACCGGTCCGGGACAAAGCACGGAAATGCTCACGGGCGAGCGTTCCCGCCGCAGCTCTTCCGCGACGGCTTCGCTGAGGCGCGTGAGGTAGTTTTTCGACGCGTAGTAGGCCGCCATTTTCGGCCCCGCGAAAAATCCCGCGACGGACGACACGTTCAGCACGCGGCCGTTCCCGCGCGCGCGGAAATCTCTCAGAAACAGAAACATCAGCGTCTGCGCGGCGCGCACGTTCAGGTCGACGAGGTTGAGCTGCGTTTCGAGCGGCGCGTCGCAGAACGAGCCGTAGACGCCGAAGCCCGCGTTGTTGACGAGGATGTCGACGCCGTCGTCCTTCGTCGCTTCGTAAAGAGCGCGGCATTTTTCTTCGCGGGAAAGATCGAGCGCGACGACGCGCGCGGGAACGGGAAGCTCCGCCGCGAGCGCGCGCAGCTTTTCCCCGTCGCGGGAACACAAAACGAGTTCGCAGCCGCGCGCGGCGAGGACCTTCGCGATTTCTCGGCCGATGCCCGAGCTCGCTCCCGTAATCAGCGCTTTCATGACGGCGATTAAAGCGGGAAACGCTTCGCGTGAACAGTTCTTTTTCTTTTCGAAGAAAAAAAAAACGGTTGCAACGGCGGGAACGCGCGCGCAAAATTGCGCACTTCATTTCTCGACCGCGCACCCGGTCGAGGTGCGGCCGCAATCGTGCGGGCCCGTGACTCACAGGTGCACGCAATCAAACATGAAAAAATACAAACTCAATGTTAAGTCCCGCGACGGCATCGGACGCGGACCGGCGCGCCGCCTGCGCAAAGCGGGCTGGATCCCCGGCATCATCTACGGGAAGGGCGAAAACCTGCCGATCAGCATCGACGCCGTCGAATTCCGCACGCTGATGCGCGCGAAAGGCTCCGCCGCCGCGCTCGTCGAGCTCGCCATCGAAGGCGGCGCCGAGAAGCTCTCGATCATCAAGGATTACCAGCGCAACGCGCTTTCGCAGAAGATTGACCACATCGACATTCTCGAAGTCGATCCGAACGTCGAAATGACGACGGTCATTCCCGTGCGCGCGAAGGGCGAGGCGGTCGGCGTTCTCACGGAAAACGGCACGCTCGAAGTCGTTTCCTCGATCACGGTGCGCTGCCTGCCGCGCAATCTTCCGGAATTCATCGAGGTCGACGTTTCCGACCTGCACGCCGGACACAGCATTCACATCACGGCGCTTCCGGAAATCGAAGGCGTGACGTTCCCGCAGAACCAGAACCCGACGGTCGCGGTCTGCGTCGCTCCGGAAGAAGCTCCGGCGGAAACGGAAGAAGCCGCTCCCGCCGAAGGCGAAGCCGCGGCCGCTCCCGCGCCGGCTGAACAGAAATAACCGCGTACGGCTCTTTCTGTTCCGCTTTGTCCGCGTTCCCGCGGGAACGCATCTGTTCTTTCAAAGAGTTCATGCCCGTTTCATTGGCAGTCGGCCTGGGCAATCCCGGCAGAGAATACGCGGAAACGCGCCACAACGCCGGATACCGCGCGATCAGCGCCTGGGCGGAAAAGCTCGGCGCGGCGTTCGCCGCGGATTCCGCCCGCAAAGGCGAGTTCGCGCGCGCCGTTTTCGGCGGCTCCGTCATTTGGCTGGCCAAGCCGACGACCTACATGAACGACAGCGGCGAGTGCGTCAGCGCCTTCGCCCGCTACCGGAAAATCGATTTCTCCGAGGTCGCCGTCGTTTACGACGACATCACGCTGCCTCCGGGAACGCTCAAATTTTCGGTCGGCGGCGGCGACGGCGGGCACAACGGCATCAAAAGCCTGATCCGTCATTGCGGGAACGCGTTCATGCGCGTGCGCATCGGCATCGGACCGAAGATGTTCCGCGAGCAGCCTCTCGCCGATTTCGTCTTGGGCAAACTCACTCCCGAAGAACAGGCGCTTTTCGCGGCGCGGACGCCAGACTACATTTATGGCCTCGAGCTTCTCGCCTCGCGCGGGCTCGTCGCCGCACAGAACACTTTAAACAAACATACAAAACCATGAACGATCTCAACAAATATCGCGTCACCATGATTTACGATCTCCGCAACTACGCGGAACCGGTCGAGACGCTCATCGAAAAGATGAAGGCGCTGCTCGAAACGCTCGGCGCGAAAGTCGAAAAAACGGAAAACCTCGGCGTCAAGGACTTCGTCCGCGTCACCGACCGCCGTCTCCCGAACGCTCCTTACGCGCAGTTCGAAATCGAGGCGCCGTCGTCGCTGCCCGTGGCGTTCCGCGAAAAGCTGCGGCTCGACCGCTCGGTCAAACGCATTCTCGTCCAGAGCATCTGACCGCTCCGCGTCGGGAACGAACCGCACGAAAGGAAGCAAAATGGCCTCTTACAACAAAGTCATTCTCATGGGCAATCTTACGCGTGACCCGGAACTGCGCTCGCTGCCGAGCGGCATGTCCGTCGCGCGCATCGGCATCGCCGTCAACCGCCGCTATTCCGGCAAGGACGGAGAAATGAAGGAAGAGGTCACTTACGTGGACGTCGACGCTTTCGGCAAGCAGGCGGAAACCATCGCGAAATACTGCGTGAAGGGTTCCGGCATTCTCGTCGAAGGACGTCTGCGGCTGGATCAGTGGGACGACAGGAACACGGGCGAAAAACGCTCGAAGCTCGGCGTCGTGCTTGAAGGCTTCACGTTCACGGGCGGCGGCACGGGCCGTTCCCGCGACGGGAACGCCGGCGGCTACGAAGACGCTTCCGTCCCGCCGCGCCGCGCCGCCGCGCCGCGCGCTTCCGCGGTCCCGCCGCCTGCGGCCGCTCCCGACATCGAGGAAGACATTCCGTTTTAATCAGCAACAAATCAGCAACGTTTCAATCCTTTAAGAAAAACAAACCATGGCACTCTCAGAAGTTCTTTTGAAAAAACCCGTCGCCGGGCTCGGCGCGGAAGGCGACCAGGTCAAAGTCCGCGCCGGCTACGCGCGCAACTTCCTGCTCCCGCAGGGCATCGCCGTTCCCGTGACTCAGGCGAACCGCAAGCAGATCGAAGCGCTCAAGAAGGCGCGCGCGATCCGCGAAGCCAAGGAGCTCGACGAAGCGAAGGCGCTCGCCGCCAAGCTTGAAGGCGTGGAGCTCTCCTTCTCCGTCAAGACCGGCGAAGGCGGAAAGCTTTTCGGCTCGGTTTCGACCGCGGACATCGCCGCGAAGCTCGCCGAACAGGGCTTGGAAATCGCCCGCAAGCAGATTCACCTGCCGCACGGCCCGATGAAGCTGCTCGGCAAGCACACGGCTTCCGTCAAGCTGCACCCGGAAATTTCCGTCGAAATTTCCGTCGAAATCGTTTCGGAAAATCCCGTCGAGGAAGAAGAAGCTCCCAAGGCGAAAAAAGGCCGCAAGACGGAAGAAGCCGCCGCTCCGGCGGAAGACGCTCCGAAGGCGGAATGATTTTTCCGCCTTCCCTCGGCTCCTCCGCGTCTGCGCGGAGGCGAGGGTAAGAGCCGCGTTCCCGCAGGCGAAGACGAATGCCGTTTTCGCCTGCGGGAACGCTCTTTTTTTGAACGGCGAAGATGCGCCGAAAAAAAACCGGACGTTTCGCGCGTCCGTTTTTTTTTTCGCGTTCAGGCGGAGAGAAAGGAAGCGACGGCGGGAACGAGGCGCTCGCCCGCGTCTTCGAAAAGGTAGTGCCCGGCGTCGGCGCAGCGGAGCGTCTCGGCGCGCGGGAACCGTTCCCGCCATGCGGCGAAAAACGTGTCGTCGAAACAGAAATCGCGTTCGCCCCAGGCGATGAGCATCGGCTTTCCCGCGAGCTTTGGGAGCGCCGCCTCGATTGCGGCGAGCGCGGCCCAGGACGGATGCTTCGGCGAAAGCGGAATGTCGCGCACGAAATTCGCCACGGCGGTTCTGTCATTGAAATTTCGATACGGAAAAAGAAACCCGGCCTTGACCGGCGGAGGAAGCTTTTTCCGCACCGCCATGAACGTCGCCGGGAACGCGAACGCGTTGAACGCCTTGACGACGAACGGCCCGAAGCCGGGAATGCGGCAAAGCGCGATGCGCTTCGGAATGTTGCGGGAACGGAACGCCGCCGTGTTCGCGACGACGAGCTTTTCGATTTTCTCCGGCGCGCGCGTCGCGACGCCGAAGCCGATCGCGCCGCCCCAATCGTGCACGCAGAGCGAAAATTTTTCGACGCGCAGATGCGCAAGCAGCGCTTCCGTATGCGCGATGCGGTCCGCGAGGCGCAGAAATTTTTTCGGTTTGTCGGAAAGCCCCATGCCGAGATGGTCGGGCGCGATGCAACGGAAGCCGCGCGCGGCGAGTGCCGCGATCAGATCCCGCCACAAAAACGACCAAGAGGGATTCCCGTGCAGCAGCACGACGTTCCCGCGTTCGCCCGTCCCCGTATCGACGAAATGGATACGCCCGTCCGGCGTGTCGAAAAAATGCGGCGGGAACGGGTAAAGCGCGGCGATTTCGGGCGGGAGCGTCGTCATTTTTTTTTTCAGGAAAGACAGGATTTCGCGAAAGCGTGAATTTTCCCGACGAGATTGGCAAGCCCGTTGCGGCGGTTCGGCGAAAGATGCTGGTCGATGCCGACCGAAGCGAGAAAGTCCGCGTCGTCGGAAACGATTTCTTCCGGCTGCGCTCCGTCGAAATAATCGCGGATGAGCGTCGCGATGCCTTTCGTGATGACGGCGTCCGCGTCGACGTCGATGCGGCAGACGCCACCCTCGAAGCGGCACACGAGCCAGAGCTGCGAGGTGCAGCCTTCCACGAGATTCGCTGGAACGCGCTGCGCCGCGTCGAGCGCGGGAGCGGATTTCGCGCGGTCGATCAGATATTGAAAGCGGTCTTGCACGTCTTCAAAAGGTTCGAGCTCCGCGAGGATTTCGTCGTGTTTTTCTTTAAGGCTCATGGCAAAAAAAGGAACGTCCTGAACGAAAAAAAAAGCCCGCATCGTTTCAGCGGGCTTTTTCATTCGGCTGGTCGGGGCGAGAGGATTCGAACCTCCGACCTCTTCGTCCCGAACGAAGCGCGCTAGCCAGACTGCGCTACGCCCCGACAACCGAAAGCCGAAATGAAAGCACTTTTCGCTCCTTCGCGCAAGCGTTTTTTTTTGCGGCGCGATTCAGGAGGCTTGCCCGGCGCGCAGCGGCGTTTCCCGGAAAAATCAGGCGCGCGCGAAAAATTTCGAAATATGCGCGAAAGCTTCGCGGGAACGGCGCAGCGCGGCGTGACCGCAGGGCGCGGACGCGAACGTCGAGGAAACGCCGGGGAGCGGCAGGAGTTGCGGCGCGACCTTCGCGTCGCGTTCGCCGCGCACGATGAGCAGGCGCGGGAATGCGCCGTTTTTCGGGAGCGGAATCGCCCGCAGCGGAGAGCCCGCCGTGTGGCGCAGGTCTCCGAGACAGCGGCAGAAGAAGTTCGCCGGCGGAAAAATCTTGCGCACCCGTTCCGGCCAAAACGAGCCTTGATTCGGCGGCGCGAGCATCGCGACGGCGGCGACGCGCGCAAGTTCTTCCGCCGAGAATTCGGACAGCGCGACGCGCAGCAGAATTCCGCCCATGCTGTGCGTGGCGAAAAAGATTTTTTCCTGCGGCGGGAGCGTTCGGAAAAGCGCGCGGAGGCGTTCCCGCAAAATTTCGCCGTGGCGGAAAATTCCGAGGCGGCTCGTCGGGTAATCGTAGGCGAAACAGCGGAAGCCGTCCCGCGCGAATCTTCGCGCGAGCGGGCGCATCGACGGCGCGCGCATCAGCAAGCCGTGAATCAGGACGACGTTGCCGCGAAACGGCGTTCCCGGGAACGCTTCCGTTTTTTCGAAAACGAATCCGCGCCGCAGCAGGCCGCCGCGGCCCCAAAGCGTTCCCGCGCGGAAATCCGGCGGCGGCGATTTTTTCGGAGCAGGCATGTCTTCGCCGATGATGGCGCGCGGCGCGGCTGTTGTAAAGTTCGCGCGGGCGAAAGAAAAACTTTTCGTTGCGCAGGGCGCGCCCGCGCCTTACGTTTTCCGTTCATGTACATTTCACCGGAAACACGCGCGAAGATCGACGAAATCGTCCGCCGCGGAGGTTATCTTTACAAATTCCTCGACGTTCCCGCGAAGCAGGCTCGCCTCGCCGAGCTGGAAGCGAAAATGGCCGAGCCTGATTTTTGGAACGACCAGCAGGCGGCGCAGGCGGTCATTTCCGAAAGCACGTCGCTGAAATCCGCCGTGACGCCGCTCGTCGCGTTTCTGCGCCGCACGGAGGATCTGCAGACGCTCGCCGAGCTCGTCGGCGAAATGGACGAGCACGACGCGGGAGCGGCCGACGAGCTCGCCGCGCTCGACGCCGAGGCGGGAACGATGCTCGAGGAAATCGACGCGCTGGAAATCACTTCGTTTCTCTCCGGTCCGCACGACAAATCTTCCGCGATCGTGATGATCAAGGCGGGCGCGGGCGGCACGGAAGCCTGCGACTGGGCGGGAATGCTCATGCGCATGTATTCGCGCTGGGGCGAGCGCCGCGGCTTCAAGGTCAGCATCGAAGACCTGCAGGACGGCGAAGGCGCGGGAATTTCCACGGCGGTGCTGCGCTTCGACGGCGAAAACGCCTACGGCTACGCCAAGGCGGAACGCGGCGTGCATCGCCTCGTGCGCATTTCGCCTTTCGACGCCAACAAGCGCCGGCACACCTCGTTCGCGAGCGTGGACGTCGTCGCCGACATCAAGGACGACATCAACGTCGAAATCAAGGATGAGGATCTGCGCGTGGACGTTTACCGCGCGTCCGGCGCGGGCGGGCAGCACGTCAACCGCACCGAATCCGCCGTGCGCCTCACGCACTTGCCGACGGGCATCGTCGTCGCCTGCCAGCGGGAACGTTCGCAGCACCAGAACAAGGAGCTCGCGATGCGCATTCTCAAGGCGCGCATCTACGAAAAGATGGAGGACGACAAGCGCGCGGAAATGGAAAAGTTCTACGGCGAAAAAGGCGAAATCGGCTGGGGCAACCAGATTCGTTCTTACGTTTTCCAGCCGTATCAGATGGTCAAGGATTTGCGCACCGGCTACGAAACCGGGAACATTCAGGCCGTGATGGACGGCGATCTCGACGGCTTCATCAATGCCTGGCTGCGCGCCGGTGGGCCGCGTTCCCGCAACAAAGACGTGAAAATCGAGGACTGATTTTCTTTTCCCTCTCAGAAAGACGAGGCGCCCGCGGATTCGCATCCGCGGGCGCCTGTTTTCTCTCTCAACTAACTCAACTCTCTAACTTCACTGACTTAACCTCAAAACACAGACAGAGCGTTCCCGTCTCGGGAATTTGTTTGTCGGCCGCAAAAAAATCGCGCGCTCGCGTTCGCCGTTCCCGCGGGAACGCGCGCTTTTGCGCTTGCCGCGCCGCTCTCCGAAATTTACGTTCCGCGCGCTATGGCAGATTATCACTTTTTCCGTCGCGGCGGTTCCGACCAGCTGCGCATCGAAAAACCGGAAGACCTGAACGCCGTCGAAACGCTCGACCAGAAACTCTGGGTCGCGCTGAGCATGCCCGTCGCCGGGCAGGAACTCGACGAACGCACGCTTGCGCTGCTTGACGCCGACGCGGACGGGCGCGTTCGCGTTCCCGAGATTCTCGCCGCCGTCAAGTTCATGCGCGAAAACACGAAGGACTTTTCCGCGTTTTTCGCCGGGAAAGACGAAATCGCGCTTTCCGCCGTCGCTCCGGACGGCATCGTCGCCGCCGCCGCGAAAAAAATCCTTGAGCGGCTCGGAAAACCCGACGCGGAGCAACTCACCCTCGCGGATGTCGAATCCGCGACGCAGACTTTCGACGCCCAGCCGTTCAACGGCGACGGCGTCATCGTTCCCGCAAGCGCGGGGGACGCCGCCGCGCTCGCCGGCTTCATCCGCGATGCCGTCGCCGCGGACGGCGGCAGCGACGACGCTTCCGGCGAAAAAGGCGTGACGGCGGAGCAGGCCGCGGCCTTCGCGCAGGGCGCCGCGGACGTGCTCTGTCTCTTATACACATCT
>DVOG01000001.1 GCA_018713755.1 Candidatus Spyradosoma merdigallinarum
GGGCGTTGAACGCCGCCGCGTTGTGTTCGGGCTTGGCGCCGTCCACTTCGGGAATGAGCAGCCGCAGCTTCAGGCTGACCGTCGTGCGCACGACGGGCTCCGCCGCGTTCTCGTTCCCGTCGAATTCGTCCGTCGCCGCCGCGGGAACGGACGCGGCGCGGGCGACGTCGAGACTTTCAACCCAAATGTGGCGATGAGACGAAAACGTCTTTTCCCCGTCTTCGGAAACGCGCGGTGCCTGCAGCGCGTCGATGCGGCTCTGAACGTCCGCGAGAAACGCGTTCCATTCGCCGCGGGAAGCGAGCACGCCGTCGAGCATCGAGACGAAAGCCGCCGCGGGAGCGTTTTTCTTTTCCAGCGACTCGATCGTTTTCTGGCGCTCCTGCAGCGTCGCCGTTTCGGCCTTCAGCGCCTTGCCGGAGGCCGCAAGCGCGGCGTTCGCGTCGAGCAGACCGAAGAAGAGAGGCCACGGCGCGATCGCGAAAAGCGCCGCCGACGCGATGAAGAACGGCTTCTTTTTGGAAAAAGCCAGCTCCGAGGCGATTTGCGGCGGGAGCAAATTGACCTGCGGGAACGGCAGGCTGAGCAGTTCCGAAGCGCTGCCGATGACTTCCGAAAGCTGGAAACGCACGGCGTCGAAATAACCGGAATCAACGTCCGGGCCGACGCGCACGGGAACGGTCGGTTCGAAATACTCGACAGGGAGGCGCTGCGATTCCGCCAACGCTTCGGAAAGCCCCGGGAGCAGCGAGCCGCGCCCCGTAAGCAGAATTTTCGTCGGCGCGCCTTTCGCGTTTTCGCGCTTCTGGTTGACGATGCGCCGCGTGATTTCCTGTCCGAGCCGGCGGCAGAACGCGTGCGCGTTTTCTTGGATTTTCAGCGCGTGCGGATCGTTTTCCGCAAGATCCACGGCGTTGGAGAAATAATTGACTTTCAGGCGCTCCGCGGCCGGGAACGGCTTGCCGAGCGAATCGGCGATCGCCTGCGTCAGGAAGTTCCCGCCGACGGCGAAATTCTGAATGCTGAAGCCGTCCGGCGTGACGAAGGTCAGATTCGTCGTCCGCGCGCCGACGTTGGCGATGAGCACGTTTTCCGTCTCTTCGCCGTTCAGGAAACAGTGCGCCTGATAATCGAGAATGGTCGAAGGCAGGATGATTTCCGGCGTGATGCCGGCGCGGATGAGCTGAGCGGCGAAACGCTCCGCGTTTTCCCGCCGCAAGGCGAAAAGCACGACTTCCGCCTCGACGCCGTCCGTCGAAATGATCTGGCTGCCCCAAACCAGCTCCTTCAGCGGGAACGGGAATTTTTCCCCGGCCTCGAATTCGATGATCTGCTGCTGGCGGGACGCCTCGACCTGCGGGACCTTGACGTTTTTCGTCAGCAGCAAGTGCCCGGGCGCGATGACCGTCGCGGGGCCTTTGAGCTTGAGCGCCTTGAAAATGCCGCTCAGCGCGCCCACTGCGGCGGCGGCCCATTCGTCTTCTTCCGCGTAGTTGTAAACGAGTTCTTCAACGACCAGCTTTTCGGCGACGAGGCTTCCCGCCTGCTCCGAAAAAACCGAAACGGAGACGTGGGTCGTCCCGCAGTTCACCGTTATTTTTTTTGCATTGCCGCTCATCGGTTGTGTTGTTCCGTAAAAAAGTAAAAAGTTGAAAACTTCCGCGCGGGAAGGGCGTTCCCGCGCGGGAAAAGGAAAAGCTTACTGCGCGACGTTTTCGAAAATGACGGCGGGAGCGTTCCGCGGCCACGCCGGGAACGGCAGATAGACGTAGGGAAGAAGCAGGCCCTGCGTGTCGGAGACGGAGCTTCCCGCGTTGTCCTGCATCCACTGCACGAACTCGGCGGGCGTCTTCATGTTCGACGGCCGGCGGCCGGCGGGAAAGTCAAGCGCCTTGCGGGAAAGCAGCTCGCCCTTGGGGTTGCACACGGGGAGAGGATTGCCGCGATAGGAAAATTCGACGAGGTAAAATTCCGGCTTCGCCTGCCCGAGCATCGCGCCGGAAAGCTTGCTTTCGCGCTCGACGATTTCCGCGGGAATGAAGAAGCTCACGGAAGACGCCCTGCCCGCGCCGACCTGCAGACCGACGAGGTTCACCGACGCGCGGTAGTAGATGTATTTCGCCGTCGTGTCCGTTCCCGCCGCTTCCTCCGAAGCCTCCATCGCCGCGTCTTTCTCTTCCTGCGTGCCGCGGGCTTTCGCGCCGGAAAGCGCGGTGTTCGTCTTCGGATAGGCCATCGTCAGCGTGACCTTGAGATTGTTGATCCAGTCGTTCGACTTGAAGTTCGGCGCCCAGTTGCAGGGCTTCGCCTGAAGTTCGAGCGTGGTGCACGCCCAGTTGCCGGTGTAGCCCTGCACTTGAACGGTGCTGTGCGTCACCTTCTTGACGTCGATGAACGGCACTTCCGCCCAGTTGACGTCTTGCGCGAAGACGGAGGGCGCGAGCGATGCGGCGAAAACGAGCGCCGCGGCCAGACATTTTCTCAGAGTCGATTTCATACGGGGGAATCAGGGGGTTGAATTTTCCGGAATTAGAGCGGCGAAGCGGGATTTTTTCAATCCTTTTTTCGTTCCCGCGGAAAAAAAGCATGCCGAAAGCGGGAACGCGGGCTTCCCTCCGGACGATTCCGCCGCGGGAGCGAAAAAACGCTTTTCTATCGCCGCGAAAAGGAGTGTAATGAGCGGAATTTTCAGAATCACGCCATGATTACGTTCTGCGTTTCTTTGGTCTGCCTTGTTCTGGGCTACGTTTTCTACGGGAAATTCACGGAAAAGCTTTTCGGCATCGATCCCGCGCGGGAAACGCCCGTGCGCCGCCTGAAGGACGGCGTGGATTACGTGGAACTCAAGCCGTGGCGCATGTTCATGATTCAGCTGCTGAACATCGCCGGCCTCGGACCGATTTTCGGCGCGGTGCTCGGCGCCGCCTACGGCCCCGTCGCCTACCTCTGGATCGTGCTCGGATGCATCTTCATGGGCGCGGCGCACGACTTTTTCTCCGGCGCGATTTCCATGCGCATGGACGGATGCAGCCTGCCGAACATCCACGGGCGGCTTCTCGGCCCGAAAGCGCAGCACGCGCTGGTGCTGTTTTCGGCGGTCATGCTGCTCGCCGTCGGCATCGCGTTCGTGAACGGTCCCGCGGAGCTGCTGGCGATGCTTTCGGCGAAGCTCGCTCCCGCCGGCGGCGCGATTTCCGCCGAAGGCATTTCCGTTCCCGGCGCGGGAACGCTCGCGTGGGGCGTCTTCTGGACGCTGGCGATTATCCTCTACTACATCTGCGCGGTGCTGCTGCCGATCGACAAAATCATCGGCGCGATTTACCCGATTTTCAGCGTCGCGCTCATTTTCATGGCGGTCGGCGTCGCGGGAGCGATGATCGCGCAGGATTTTTCCGGCGCGATCGAAATGCCGGAGCTGACGCTCGCCTCGCTGAAAAATTTTCACGCGGACTCCGCCGCGAACCCGCTGTTCCCGATGCTCTTCGTCGTCATTTCCTGCGGCGCGATTTCCGGCTTCCACGCGACGCAGTCGCCGATGATGGCGCGCTGCATGTCCAGCGAAAAATACGCGCGGCCCGTGTTCTTCGGCGCCATGATCGCCGAGGGCGTCATCGCGCTGATTTGGGCGACGGCGGCGATCGCCTACTGCGGCGGCGCGGACGGGCTGAACGCGTCGGGGAAAACGCCCGCCGTGATCGTGAACGAAATCTGCTCGAACTGGCTCGGCGTCGCGGGAGCGATCGCCGCGATTCTCGGCGTCATCGTCTGCCCGATCACGTCCGGCGACACCGCGCTGCGCGGCGTGCGGCTCATTCTCGCGGACACGCTCCGCATCCCGCAAAAAACGCTGACGTCGCGCGTGCTCGTCTCGCTGCCGATTTTCGTCGTCGCCGTCGCGCTGAGCCAAATCCGCTTCGAGGTCATTTGGCGCTACGTCGGGCTCGCCAACCAACTGCTCGCCGCCGTGACGTGCTGGGCGAGCGCCGTCTGGCTCGCGAAAGAAAACAAGCCGCACTGGGCGATGAGCGTTCCCGCGGCGTTTCTGACGGCGGTCTGCGCGGCGTATTTCCTCGCCGCGCCCTACGCGTCGGGCGGACTCGCGCTGCCGGTCGGGATTTCGCAGGCGGCGGGCGGCGCCGTCGGCATCGCGCTGCTCGCGCTTTTCATCCGGAAAACGGCGCGTTCCCGCGGGAACGGCGGCGAGGAAATCCGCGCCGCCTGAGCGCGTTTTCCGCGCGTTCCCGAAACATTTTTTTTTCCGTCCCATGCCCGAAATCTCCGTCTCCGCGATTTTCACGGCGATCGTTCCCGTCGTGCTCACGACAGCGCTCGGCTATCTTTTCCGCCGGAAAAACTGGGTCGACCAAAACATACAGGCGGGGCTGATGCGCCTCGTCATCTGGGCGTTCACGCCGGCGCTGGTCGTCGACCGCGTGCTCGGCAACCCGCTGCTGACGGATTTTTCCGTGGTCTGGAAAGTCGCCGCGGCGGGTTTCCTGAGCGTCTCGCTCGGAATGCTCGCCGCCCTGCTCTGCGCGCGCTTCTTCGGCATCAGCGACGCGCAAACGCGCCGCGCGTTCGGCTATTGCTGCGGCGTCTACAACTACGGCTACATCGCGCTGCCGATCTGCATGTCGCTGTGCCCGCCGGAAACGGTCGGCATGATGCTGCTGTTCAACTCGAGCATCGAGGTCGCGGTGTGGTCGGTCGGCGTCGCCGTGCTCAGCGGAAAAATGAGCCTCCCGGAGCTGGCGAAATCCGTCGTCAACCCGATCTTCTTCGCGATGGTCTTCTGCCTCGTCTGCAATTTCACCGGCTGGGCGGACGCCGTTCCCGCGTGGGTTTTCGGCACGGCGAAAAGCCTCGGCGCCTGCATGATTCCCTGCGGCATTCTGCTCGTCGGCATGGCGTTGCCCGTGCTGCTGAACGGCTTCCGCCTGCGCGACGACCCGCGCGTCTCCGTCGGCGCGCTCGCGATGCGGCTGCTCCTCGTTCCCGCGCTGATGACCGCCGCCGCGCTGTTCGTTCCCGCGATTCCGCAGGATCTGCGCTTCATCCTTCTCATCCAGGCGGGCATGCCCACGGCGATGCTTCCCGTCGTCGTCGTGCAGTTTTACGGCGGAGACGCGCGCCTCGCGCTACGCATCGTGCTCACGACTTCCGCCGCGAGCCTGCTGACGCTCCCCGCCTGGATAAAAACCGGATTTTGGCTGCTGCAGAAAATTCGTTGATTTTTAGGCTTGCCAAGTCCGCGGGAACACGTTTTCCTTCGTTTTTACATTTCCCGATTGCTCAGGTGGTGAAATTGGTAGACACGTATGCTTGAGGTGCATATGCCGAGAGGCTTAGGGGTTCGAGTCCCCTCTTGAGCACCATTTCAAAAACGCCCGCGAAGCGCATCAATAAACGCTTCGCGGGCTTTTTCTTTCCGTTCCCGCGGGAACGAGAGAGAAAAAAGAGGCGTTCCCGTCCGCGGGAACGCCTCTTGTCTCGCGCGGGAACGCTCCCGCGGCGCGACGCTCAGAATTTGTGTTTGTAGCCGATGGAGAACATCATGTAAGCCTGTTCTTCCGTTTTGATTCCGCCGACTTCCGGCTCCGCCGTCATGCCGACGTAGTCGATGCCGAAAACCAGCGCGGCGGAATCGGAGAAATCGATCTGCCCGCCGACGCCCACGCCGTAAAGGAAACCGACGTCGGAGTCGTCGGCGCTCCCGGAGTAACTCCCGACAGAATCATAGCCGCTGAACTCCATGTCGACGGATTCGTAGGCGAAGCCGATGCGCGCGCCGCCGAATAGCGAGAAGGATTCGGTCAGATAGCAACGGAGATTCGCGCCGACGGCGAACTGCATGACCAGCACGTCGTAGTCCCCGTCTTCATATGCACTGTTTCCGGAATACGTCCAGTCTTCCGAGCCTAAGCCGAGGCTGAAAATTCCGAAGAACTCGGGAACGATCACCGCGCCGGAAGCGATGGTGCGATCGATGCTTCTCCGCGCTGAAGCGGGCGCTGACGCCGCCGAGATCCGCGCCGTCGAGCCCGAGAGAGCTGACCGCGTCCTCCGTCGCCGCGGCGTAGAACGCCTCAACGCTGACGGACGTCTTATACCCGGAAAACGCCGAGCCGTAATCGCCGGCGGCGGCGTTTCTCCGCGAGGAAGAATAAGCGAGATCGCCGCGATCGCCGTATTCGATCCAGGACTGCGCGAACGCGCTCGGCAGCGCGAGCAGATTGATGCCGGAGAGAGCCAGCAGAAGTTTCATGTTTTTGTGCATAACGTATCGTTTTGTTAGTGGTTTATCGAGGATGCAGGAAAACGCGCACCGGCGTCTCTTTATCCGAACGCGCATTCTGACAAAAAAAAAAAGTGTTCCCGCAAGTTTTTTTTTTCGCGTTCCCGCGGGAACGCGGAAGCGGCGGGAACGCGCGAAAATAAAATCTTTGCACGCGGCAGAGAAAATCCGTAGAAATATCGGACACGCGCAATTTATGGAATTTCTGGTCATTTTGGGGCTCATTCTTCTCAACGGCATTTTCGCGATGTCGGAAGTCGCGCTCATCTCGGCGCGCAAAACCAGCCTCGCCGCCGACGCGAAAAAAGGCAGCGGAGCCGCGAAAGCCGCGCTGAGCCTCGCGGAAAATCCCGACCGCTTTCTGTCCACGATCCAGATCGGCATCACGCTCATCGGCATTCTGACGGGGATTTACTCCGGCGACGCGCTGGCGGCGGACTTCGCCGCGCTGCTCCGGTCCGCCGGCGTTCCCGCGGATTACGCGGGCTTCATCGCGAAGACGGTCATCGTGATCGCGGTGACGTACCTGACGCTGATTTTCGGCGAGCTCGTGCCGAAGCGCGTCGGCCTGGGCTTTTCGGAAAGCACGGCGAAACTCGTCGCGCGGCCGATGAAGGCGCTTTCGCAGATCGGCGCGCCGTTCGTGGCGGCGCTCAGCGGCTCCACGGCGGCGGTGCTGCGCGTGCTTCATCTGAACAACGCCGAAAACAAGGTGACGGAGGAAGAAATCAAGTCGATGGTCAGCGAAGGCGCGAAAGACGGCGAAGTGCTCGACGTGGAGCAGGACATCGTCGAGCGCGTGTTTTCGCTCGGCGACCGCAACGTGGAGTCCATCATGACGCCGCGCAAGGAAATCGCGCGCATCGACGTCTCGATGACCAACGCGGAAATCGAGGCGCTCGTGAAAAAGAATCTCTACGGCGTCTATCCGCTCGTGGACGATTCGCTCGACGACATTCTCGGCGTCGTCTATCTCAAGGATCTTTTCGGAAAACTGAACGATCCCGCGTTCGACGTGCGCAGCGTCGCGCGCCCGGCGCAGTATTTTCACGAGGACATGGACGTCTACAAGGCGCTCGCTCAGCTGCGGGAACGCCACGTCCACTACGGCATCGTGTGCGACGAATTCGGCGCGACGCGAGGCATCGTCACCTACCACGACATTCTCGAAGCGCTGCTCGGAGACCTGCCGCGCATCGGCGAAGACCCCGACATCATCGCGCGCAAAAGCGGCGGCTGGCTCGTCGACGGCGGATGCTCATTCTACGATTTTCTCGAATATTTCGGGATGGAAAACCTCGACGGCCAGTACAAATACAATTCCGTCAGCGGGCTGATCGTCGATTTGCTGGAACGCTTCCCGCAGGCCGGCGACACGGCGCGCTGGAACGGCTTCGAATTCGAAATCATGGACATGGACGGCGCGCGCATCGACAAGCTGCTCGTCTCCCGCCTCCCCGAAACGCAATCCGCCGCGGGAACGCCCTCCCCGGAACACGCCGGCGAAGCCGACGCGCCGGACGCCGCGGGAACGTCCGCGGAATAATTCCGTCAAAAAAAAATCCCGGAAAGCCTCGAGAAAAAGCCTTCCGGGAAACGGGAAAAAGCGCGGGAACGCCGCGCCGCCGCGCAGCCAAGCTCAGGTTCGCGGCTTCGGCAGCAGGAAAAAGAGCGCGCCGCAGACGAACATCAGAACGCCGGCGATGCTCAGCGGCACGCCGAGCGCGACGTCGTGGTCTTTCAGGAAACCGCCGAGCCAGGAAATCAGCGCTCCCGCGCCCACGGACGTGAGATTGAGCAGCCCGTAGCCCGTCGCGGAAAAGCGTTCGTCGATCTGCGAGCGCAGAATCGGCATCAGCGTCGCGTCGAGCGCGCCCTGCGCCACGCCCTGCATGGAAACGAGCGCCAGCGTCAGCGAAAGCCCCAACGCCGGAAGCACGCCCAACGCCGGAAGCATGGCGACGAGCACGCACGGGCCCGCGATGCAGAAGCAGATTCCGGGAACGTAAGCGCGCGCGCCGTGATTGCGCCGATACCAAAGGTCCGCGACGACGGCGGCGGAAAGCACGGCGACGTATTTCGCGATGTTGACCCAAAACGTCGCCTGCGGCCCGGCCTCGGATTCGGAAATCCCGAACATGTCTTGCAGCAGCCGCGGATACCAGCCCATCAGGAACCAGTTGGCGAAACCCGCAAACGCGTAGATGAGCAGCAGCATCGCCATCGCGCGGCCGGTGAACAGGCTCTTGAGCACGTTCAGAATGCCGAAGTCCGCGGAATTGTCCGCCGAGGCCGGAGCCGAAGATTTTTCCTCCTTCGCCGCGGCGGGAACGCTCTCCTCGGACTCCGCGGGAACGGCGCTTTCCGCTTCGGCGGGAACTTCCTCTTTTTCCTTCGGCGCGGAAGGATCGTGCAGGAAAATCACGACGACGAGAGCATAGGCGACGCCGATGAAGCCGAACGTCTCGAAAGTCAGCCGCCAGCCGAGGTTGTAAGGCTCGCCCGCCATCAGCGCGCCGCAGCCGGCGAGCACCTGCCCCGCGTAAATCCCGCTCATGTGCAGCCCCGTCGCCATGGAACGCGTGCTCCCGCGGTGATAATCGGAAATCAGCGCGAGCGCCGCGGGAATGTAAAACGCTTCAGAAACGCCCATCGCCGCGCGCGCGAAAAGCAGCTGCTCGTAAGTCTCCGCCTTCCCCGTCAGCCACGTGACGATCGACCAGACGACCAGCGAACACAAAATGATGAATTTGCGGCTGAAGCGGTCGGACAAATACCCGCCGACGGGGCTGAGCGCCGCGTAAACGATGAGAAACGCCGACGTCACCGTGCCGAACTGCCCCTGCGTCATCGGAATGCCGTTCTCGCCGCCGCCCGTGATCGACGTGTTGAGCACCGCGAGCAGCTGGCGGTCGAAATAATTCAGCATGACGACGACCCAGAGCACGCCGACGGCGATCCACGCCCATTTGCCCGGCGCCGTTTTCGGCGACGCCGAGGGCAACGGCTTATTGCGGAAGCCTTTCTTCAATCCGAAAAAAACCGCCGCGACCGCGACGGCGAGCGCCGCCCACGGCGTGAAGTCGACGTAGGCGGATGCGCCGTCGAGCAGAGGTTTAGTCAATTCCACGAAGCTGTTGGTCTGTTCCTGCATAAAAAATCAAAAGGTCGAGAGGTTTTTCATTTCGTTCTGATTCGCATTTCGTTCTGATTCGAATCCGCACGCATTCCGGCGAACGGAATCCGGGCTTGAGTTCGCCGCAGACGAAATAAATCGAGCCGTCTCCGGCGCGGACGGCGCTCGCGCCGGCGCGGGCGGTCGCGGGAACGGTCGCGAGCTTTTCCCATTTCGCGTTCCCGTCGGCGTCGAACGAAAGGCGCAGCACGTCCGCGTTGAACTTATACCACGCGGGCTCGCGGCGCAGATAATCCGGCGCGGGATTTTCGAGCGCGTCCTTGAAGATTTTCGCGTTCACGCCGCCGAAGATCAGCATGCCGCCTTCGCCGTCCTCTACGGCGCAGACGCCGACCAAGCCCGCTTCGGAAACGTTTTCCGGCAGCGGCGGGAGCAGCTCCCATTTATTCTCGGACGGATAATAAATCACGCCCGCGCGGTCAAGCGTCGCCTTTTTCGTCGCCTTGTCGAAATAAAATCCGCCGACGAGCGCGAACGCGTTCCCGCGCGGCGTGCGCAGCATTCCGGCGACGGGCTGGACGCGCGGCGCGCCCGGGAAGTCCGGAAGCGGCTTCCATTCGTGCGGTTTTCTCGGGAACGAATTGACCTGCAACACGAACGCCTTGTTCGCGGGGACGCCGTCGACGTTCCCGCCGGCGACGAAGCAGCGCGACGTTCCCGCGGCGTTGTCGATTTTCACGGGGAAGGAGCCGCTCCCGTCCGGGAAAATCACGTTCAGTTTTCCGTC
>DVOG01000005.1 GCA_018713755.1 Candidatus Spyradosoma merdigallinarum
GCTCGACGCGCTGGAGCATCTGAAGCTCGACGCGCGCGGGAAAATCATCGCTTCGCGCATCGTTCCCGAAGTGCGCGCGCGGCTGCGTTTCCTCGACGGCGTCGGGCTGGGCTACCTCACGCCGGACCGCGCGAGCAACACGCTTTCCGGCGGCGAGGCGCAGCGCATCCGCCTCGCCGCGCAGCTCGGCTCGAACCTTTCCGGCGCGCTTTACGTGCTGGACGAGCCGAGCATCGGGCTGCACCCGCGCGACAACGTCCGGCTCATCCGTTCGCTGAAAAATCTGCGCGACCGCGGGAACACGGTCATCGTCGTCGAACACGACGAAGACACGATGCGCGCGGCGGACTGCCTCGTCGACCTCGGTCCGGGCTCGGGAACGCAGGGCGGGGAAATTCTTTTTTCCGGCCCGCCGCGGAAGCTGGACGAAAGCGGCGGGAGCGCCTTTTCGAGCACGGCGCGCTTTTTGCGCGAAGGCATCGCGCACCCGATGCGCGGCGCCTGGCGGAGCGTTTCCGAGAAAAAAGACGATTTCGTCGAAATCCGCGGCGCCGCGCTGCGCAACCTGAAGAACATCTCCGTGCGTTTCGCCGCGGGGCGGCTGAACGTCGTCTGCGGCGTTTCCGGCGCGGGAAAATCCACGCTCGTCTCCGATTTGCTCGCGCCCGCGCTCCGTTTCGCCGTCGCCGAAAAGCGCGATGCGCTCGCGGGAACGGACGCGCGCCGCATTCCCGAGCTGCGCGGCGCGTGCGTTCCCGCGGCAGGGAAAAAGGCGAAGCCGCCGTTCGGCGCACTTTCCGGCGGAAAGTTTTTCCGGAAGGTCGTCGTCGTCGACCAGGAGCCGATCGGCAAGACGCCGCGTTCGACGCCGGCGACTTACATCGGCGCGTTCGACCTCGTCCGGCAGGTTTTCGCGGCGCTGCCGGAGGCGCGTCTGCGCGGCGTCGGACCGGGATTTTTCTCGTTCAACACCGGGGGCGGGCGCTGCGGAACCTGCGCGGGAGCGGGGCGCGTGAAGCTCGAGATGAATTTCATGCCCGACGCGAGCGTCGTCTGCGAAGACTGCGCGGGAACGCGCTATTCGCCCGCCGCGGCGGACATCCGCTGGCACGGGAAAAACATCGCCGACGTGCTGGCGATGACGTTTTCCGAGGCGGCGGAATTTTTCTCGTTTCACGAAAAGCTGCGCGAGGTCTGCGCGCTGATGGTCGAGTGCGGGCTGGGCTACCTCGCGCTCGGGCAGAGCTCGCCGACGCTTTCCGGCGGGGAATCGCAGCGGCTCAAGCTCGTGAGCGAACTCGTCGGCGCGCTCCCGTCGTGGAAAGAACGCACGGGGAAAACGCGCGCGGGAACGCCGCGAAAAAATTGCTATATTCTCGAAGAGCCGACGATCGGGCTGCATCAGGCGGACTGCGAAAAGCTGCTCCTGCTGCTGCATCGGCTCGTCGACGAAGGGCACACGGTCGTCGTCGTCGAACATCACCTCGACGTCGTCTCCGAAGCGGATCGCGTGATCGAAATCGGGCCCGAAGGCGGGAACGCGGGCGGGCGGCTTCTTTTTCAGGGCGGCGTTTCCGGGCTCGCGGCGCTGCCGGAAGAGCGTTCGCCCACGGCGCCGTTTCTGCGCGAAGCGCTGCGGGAGCGTCCCGGCGTCCGCCGCGCGCGGGCTTGCCAGCGCGTTCCCGCGTCCGTAAACTCTGCGCCGAAAAAGAAAAAATGAACAGCAGCACCTTAGAAATCCGCGATCTTTGCGTTTCCGTCGGCGGGCGGGAAATCCTGAAGAATTTCTCGCTCACGCTGCCGAAAGGCGAAGTCCACGCGATCATGGGGCCGAACGGCACCGGGAAATCCACGCTCGCGAAAACGCTCGCCGGTCATCCCGATTATCGGGCGACGAGCGGCGAGGCGTTTCTCGACGGCGTGCCCGTTCTCGGCAAGGCGCCGGACGAAATCGCGCGTCTCGGGCTGTTCGTCGCCTTTCAGTATCCGCCGGAAATTCCGGGCGTGACGATCGCGAATTTCATCCGCGCGATGATGACCGCGCGCCGTCCCGCGGGAACGCCGTTCAGCGCGAAGGACTTCTACGCCGAGCTTTACGCGAAAATGGACGCGCTCGCGATGGACAGGAAATTCACCTCGCGCGCCGTCAACGAAGGCTTTTCCGGCGGCGAGAAAAAACGCTGCGACATTCTGCAGATGATGATGGCGAAGCCCGCCTACGCGATTTTGGACGAAACCGATTCCGGGCTGGATATCGACGCGCTGCGCATCGTCGCCTCCGGCGTGAACGGCATGCGCGGGAGCGGCTTCGGCGCGCTCGTCATCACGCACTACCAGCGACTGCTCGACTACATCGTTCCCGACAAAGTCCACATCATGGACGGCGGGCGCATTGTCCACTCCGGCGGCAAAGAGCTCGCGCTCGAGCTTGAGCAAAAGGGCTACGCCTGGGTCAAGGAAAACTTCGTGAAGTGAGGCTCGGCTTCGGCGGAAGCGTTCCCGCCGCGTTCAGTTGAGCTCGTAGACGACGGGAAGAATGAAAGCCGCGGGCAGGGAGACGTCCGTTCCCGCGGGCGCTCGGAAATCCTCCTTGACGCGGCGGAGCGTCTCGAGCGCGCCTGCCTTCAGCGACTCGTGCGCGTCCCCGGGGCAGAGAGTGACGGCGGCGATTTTCCCGTCCCCTCCGATTTCCACAAGCAGGGAGACTGCGCCCGTGCGCCCGTTGCGGCGGGCGGCCTTCGGATAAAATTTTTTGCGGCGCACGGCGTCGGCGAGCGCGCCGTAGAGCGTCTGCTTCGCGGCGGCGCGCGCCGTTTCCGCGGCCGCGTCGTCTTCTTCCGCTGCGGCGGGAACGGCCGCAGGAGCCGAGGCGGGCGGAGAATACTCCTGCGGCGGCGCCGTTTTTTCTGGTTCGGGCTTTTCTTCTT
>DVOG01000043.1 GCA_018713755.1 Candidatus Spyradosoma merdigallinarum
GAACGCGACGTGCGCAACTTCGTGATGCGCGACCGCAATCACCCGAGCGTCATCATGTGGTCCGTCGGGAACGAAATCGAGGAACAGCACGCGCCCGATGGTCCCGCGCTCGCGAAAGACCTCGTTGACCGCTTCAAAAAATACGATCCGACGCGCCCGACGACCATCGGGAGCAACGACATTCGCGCCTCGCGCTCGGATTTCGGCAAGCAGTTCGACGTCTTCGGCTTCAACTACAAGCCGAACAACTACGCGGAATTCGCGCGCAACAATCCGGACACGCCTTTCTACGGCTCCGAAACCTGCTCGACGCTCGGCTCGCGCGGCTTCTATTCGTTCCCGATTGAAGAGAAGGATTTCGCCACGGCGTTCTGGCGCCGCAACTTCTGCGACAACCTCGCCGCCTGCCAAGTCGGCGACTACGCCGTGTGCGCCACGGGCTGGGGCTCTTCTCCCGACGTCGAGTTCGGCGCGATCGAAGACGAGCCGCGCTGCGCCGGCCAGTTCGTCTGGACGGGCTTCGACTACCTCGGCGAGCCCACGCCGTGGAATCTCGGCCGCAAGCCGGCGAACGATTTTCGCGGCGCCTCGCCCGAGGAAATCAAGCGCCTCGAGGCCGAGTTCGCGGAAATTCTCAAGCAGGGCTCGCCCTCGCGCAGCTCGTATTTCGGCATCGTCGACCTGTGCGGCTTCCGCAAGAACGTCGCGTGGCTCTACCAGTCGCAATGGCTGCCGGACGTCCCGATGGCGCACATCCTGCCGCACTGGAACTGGCAGGGTTCCCGCGAAGGAAAAATCACGCCCGTCTTCGTCTTCACCAGCGGCGATTCCGCCGAACTTTTCCTGAACGGGAAATCGCTCGGACTGCGGAAAAAGAAAGCCGGCGCCGAAGTCGCGAACAAAGACCTCAACGGCGACCTGCGGGAACGCTTCCGCCTCACGTGGATGGACGTGCGCTACGAGCCGGGAACGCTCGAAGTCGTCGCCTACAAAAACGGAAAGGAATGGGCGCGGAGCAAAGTCGAAACGACCGGCGCTCCCGCGAAATTCTCGGCGGAAGCCGACCGCGCCATCATCCGCGGCGACGGGCGCGACCTCGCCTACGTCACGATCGCGGTGCGCGACGCGCAGGGCCGCGTCGTGCCCACGGCGTCGAATCCGTTCAAATTCTCCGTGCGCGGGAACGCCGAGCTCGTCGGCGTCTGCAACGGCGACCCGACCGACCACGCCTCGCTCAAAGGCTGCGAGATGAAAGCGTTCGCGGGACTCGCCCAGGCGATCGTGCGCAGCCGGCGCGGCTCCGCGGGGACGACGGCGGAACTCGTCGTCGACGGCGGAGAGCTCGGCACGCAGGTCGTGAAAATCGCGCTCGAATGACGCGGGAACGAAAGGGAAAAACCATGGCGACCGTTCGTCCATTCGTCGCGCTGCGCCCGCCGAAAAATCTCGCGGAAAAAGTCTCGTCGCTTCCTTACGACGTGATGAGCCGCGACGAAGCCGTCGCGATGGCGCGCGGGAACGCTCAGTCGTTCCTGCACGTGTGCCGCGCGGACATCGACACGTCGGAAGCGCTGATCCACGCGCCGGAAACTTACGCGAAGTCCCGCGAGAATCTGGAAAAATTCATCGCGGAAGGCACGCTCGTCCGCGACGAAAAGCCCTGCTTCTACGTTTACCGCCAAATCTTCCGCGGCCGCGTGCAGACGGGCGTCGTCGGCTGCGCGAGCGTCGACGAGTATCTCGACGGCACGATCAAGAAACACGAGCTCACGCGCAAGGAAAAAGAGCGCGACCGCATCGAGCACTTCGACGCCTGCTCCGCGCAGACCGAGCCGGTTTTCCTCGCCTGCCGCCGCAGCGAAGCCGTCGCCGCCGTCGTGCGGGAACAGACGGAGCGCCGCGCTCCCGAATACGATTTTCGGACGGACGACGGCGTTTCGCACGCGCTGTGGAAAATCGACGACGAGGCGGCGATCGCCGCGATCCGCGAGGGCTTCGCCGCCGTTCCCGCGCTTTACATCGCCGACGGGCACCACCGCACGGCGTCCGCGGCGGCGGTTTCCGCGCGGCGGCGAGCGGCGCATCCGGACTTTTCGGGCACGGAGGAATTCAACTTCCTCATGGCCGTGATTTTCTGGGCTGAAGACCTGTTCATCATGGATTACAACCGCGTCGTCAAAGACCTGAACGGGCGGACGAAGGAAGAATTTCTCGCCGAAATTTCCGAAAAATTCGAAGTCGTTCCCGCGCCGTATCAGGAAAACGGATACGCGCCGCGGCGCAAGCACGAGTTCGGCATGTTCCTCGACGGCGCGTGGCATTCGCTGACGGCGCGCGCGGGAACGTTCGACGAGAATCATCCGACCGCGTCGCTCGACTGCGCCGTGCTTCAGGAAAATCTGCTCGCTCCCGTGCTCGGCATCGACGACCCGCGCACGAGCGCGCGCATCGATTTCGTCGGGGGCATCCGCGGGCTCGGCGAGCTCGAACGCCGTTGCCGCGAGGACGGGAACGCCGTCGCGTTCGCGCTTTTCCCCGTGACGATGGACGATCTTTTCCGCGTCGCCGACGCCGGCGAAATCATGCCGCCGAAGTCGACCTGGTTCGAGCCGAAGCTGCGCAGCGGACTTTTCGTCCACGAGATCGAACGCTGAACGCCGCGAAAGCGAAAAAAAAAGAAACGCGCCTTTTTCCGAATCGCCGGAAAAGGCGCGTTTCTTTTGCGTCGCGCCGCGGGAACGCCGCAAAGCGCGCGAGGCTCCCGCGGGGGAGCGCGGATTTCTCCTCAGGCTTTTTTGCCCCAGAGTTTTTCCATGCGCGCGACGGTGCATTCGCCGCAGGATTCGTTCGTCATGATTTCGAGCGCGGAGCGGCCTGCGGGCAGGAACGGCAGGACGTGTTCGCCGTAGGGCACGACGACGTCGAGCACGAACGGCCCCGGCGTGTCGAGCATCTCGCGGACGGCGGCGCGCAGTTCTTCGCGTCGGACGACGCGGCGGCCCTTCACGCCGAAGCCCGCGGCGATCGTGACGAAGTCCGGATAAACGGCGGGCAAATTGTCCGGCGAGCCGATGTTGTTCACGTCGCCGAGCAGCGTCTGCCCGCGGTTGCCTCCGTAGAAGCAGTCTTCCCACTGCGCGACCATGCCGAGGAACTGATTGTTCAGAATCATGATTTTGACGGGAAGCTTTTCCACGGTCATCGTCGCGAGTTCCTGAATGTTCATCAGCACGGAGCCGTCGCCGTCCACGTTGACGACGGTTTTTTCCGGGTGCGCCGCCGCGACGCCGCACGCCGCGGGAACGCCGAAGCCCATCGTTCCCGAACCGAGCGAGCTGATGAACGTGCGCGGTTCCTTGAAATGGTAATACTGCGGCGTCCACATCTGGTGCTGGCCGACGCCCGTGCAGACGATCGCCTCGCCCTTCGTTTCCTCGTAAAGCGTTTCGACGGCTTCCTGCGGCATGATGTGCGGCGAGCCGTGGCGGTCGTAGCTGAACGGGAACGGGTGCTGTTTTTTCCAGCCGTCGATGACTTTGAACCACTCGGTCAGGTCGGGCTTCTTGAAACGGATGCGTTCGGCGAGCTCAAGCAGGCGCGTGAGCGCGTCGTGGATTTCGCCTTCGATCGGGAACTGCACGCGCTTGTTCTTGTTGTGTTCGGCGCGGTCGATGTCGAAATGCACGATGGTCGCGTTCGGCGCGAAAGAATCGACGGGACCGGTGATGCGGTCGTCGAAGCGCGCGCCCATCGCGACGAGCAGATCGGAATGGTAAACGGCCCAGTTGCCGGCGACGGTGCCGTGCATCCCGAACCAGTAAAGCGACTGCGGGTCGTCCGGCGGGAACACGCCCAGCCCCATCAGCGTCGACGCCACGGGAACGCCCGTGAGCTTCGCGAACTTGCGGAAAAGCTCCGTCGATTCCGAGGAAATGATGCCGCCGCCGATGTAGAGCACCGGCTTTTTCGCGGAGGAAATCAGATCGAGCACAAGCTTCAGCTCGTCGTCCATCGCGTGCTGTTTGCCCGGAATCTTGACGGAAAATTCGTCCGCGGACTTCGGGAACTTCGGCGTGAACAGCGCCTGCTGCACGTCTTTCGGGATGTCGATGACGACCGGTCCCGGCCTGCCGCTCGTCGCGATTTTGAACGCCTGGAACATGATGTTCGGCAGTTCCTCTGCGTTCAGCGCGAGGAAGCTGTGCTTGACGACGGGAAGCGTCATCCCGAAAAAGTCCGTTTCCTGGAACGCCTGTTTCCCGATGAACTGGGAAAACACCTGCCCGGTGATGAAAATCACGGGAACGCTGTCCATGAACGCGTCGGCGATCGCCGTGACGAGGTTCGTCGCGCCGGGGCCGCTCGTCGCGAAGCACACGCCGGGCTTGCCCGTGGAGCGCGCGTAGCCGCTCGCCATGAAGCCGCCGCCCTGTTCGTGGCGCGGGAGAATGACGCGCATTTTCTTCGTCTTGGACAACGCCTGATTCAGCTCGATCGCCGAGCCTCCCGGATAAGCGAATACCGTATCGACGCCGAGAAGTTCAAGGCAGCGGACGACGACGTCCGCGCCGCGCATTTTCGCGCCGCTGTCGGCGGAGCCCGCTTTCACGAGCGTCGGTTTATCGGAGGCGATTTCTTGTTTGCTCATACCTGCTGTCTGAAATGGAAAATTTTCAGTGTAAAGCGAAAACCGCGTTCCCGCAATCCAAGAAAACGGCGCGCCTCCGCAAAATGCGGGCGGCGGGAACGCGAGCAGAGGCGGAAATTTTTTCCTCAGAAAAGGGAAAGCTGCGACGGATCCGCGCGCGGCGGACGCGGCGGGCGAGGCGCGGGAACGGCCCCCGGCGCGCCTTCCTCCTCCGCGGCGGCGGGCGCGGCGGCGAATTCGGGAACGCGCCGGCGGAAATCGTCGTTCGTCTGCTCGAGGTCGGCGAGAATTTCCCGCGCGCGGGCGACGACGGCGTCCGGCAGCCCGGCGAGCCGCGCGACGTGGATGCCGTAGGAACGGTCCGCCGTTCCCGGGACGACCGTGCGCACGAAAATGATTTCGTCGTTCCACTCCTTGACGGCGACGCAGTAATTTTTCACGCGCGGGAGCTCGTCCGCGATCCGCGTCAGCTCGTGGTAATGCGTGGCGAAAAGCGTGCGCGGTCCCGCGCTGCCGTTCCCGTGGATGTATTCGGCGACGGCCCAGGCGATGGAAAGCCCGTCGTAGGTGGAGGTCCCGCGGCCGATTTCGTCGAGGATGACGAGGCTTTTCGGCGTGGCGTTGTTGAGAATGTTGGCGGTCTCGTTCATTTCGACCATGAAGGTCGAGTTCCCGCGCGCGAGCTCGTCGGACGCGCCGACGCGGCAGAAAATCCTGTCGGCGATGCCGACGCGCGCCGCCTTCGCCGGCACCCAGCAGCCGATCTGCGCCAGCAGCGCGATGAGCGCGACCTGGCGAATGTAGGTGGATTTGCCCGCCATGTTCGGCCCGGTGATGATGTTGATCTGCGTTCCCGAAGCCGAAAGATCCGTGCTGTTGGGCACGAAAGCCTGCATCACGCCCGGGCGGCGCAGCATCTGTTCGACGACGGGATGCCGCCCTTCCTCGATCTGAAGCGCGTCGGAGTCGTCCACCTCCGGCTTGCAGTAATCCCATTCCTGCGCAATCTGCGCCCAGCCCGCGAGCACGTCGAGCTCCGCGAGAGCTCCCGCCGTTTCCGTCAGCGACGCCGAATACGCGAGCGTCTTTTCGACGATTTCGCCGTAGAGCTCCGCTTCGCGCCGCTCCACGAGCTCGTCCGCGTGAAGGATTTCGTTTTCCTTGCGCCGCAGCTCCGGCGTCGTGTAGCGCTCCGCGCCGACGAGCGTCTGCCGCCGCGTCCAGGCCGCGGGAACTTTTGTCAGATTGGACTTCGTGACTTCGATGTAGTAGCCGAACGCTCCCGTGTAGCGCACGCGCAGACTGCGGATGTCCGTCTCGTCCTGAAGGCGTTTTTCGAAATCGAGAAGCCACGCCTTGCTGTTCGAGCTCAAGTCGCGCAACGCGTCGAGACGCGCGTCGAACCCGCGGCGAATCGCGCCGTTCACGTCGACGGGAAGCTCGTCGGCGAGCGCGGAACACAGCAGCTCCAAAAGCTCTTCGTGCGGGTCGATGCGCGCGCAGATCGCGTCCAGCGGCGAAGGCGAAGCGAGCGCGGCGGCGCTCCTGATTTCCGGGATGCGCGCGAGCGATTCCCGAATCGCGCCGAGTTCCCGCGGCTGGCGCAGGCGGTTCTGCAGGCGCGTCAGCGTGCGCGCGATGTCCTTGACGCAGGCGAGCGCCTCGCGGACGCGCGCCGTGACGCTCCCGTTGGAGAAAAACGCCTCCACGCAGTCCTGCCGTTCCCGCACGGCGGCGGCAGAGCGCAGCGGCGCAGCGAGCCAGCGCTCGAGCAGGCGCGCTCCCGCGGCGGTGCGCGTGCCGTCGATCGCGCCCAGCAGCGAACCGTCG
>DVOG01000044.1 GCA_018713755.1 Candidatus Spyradosoma merdigallinarum
CTCTTCGAGTTCTTCGCCGACGCTCCCGCGGAAACGCGAAAAGGCGCGGAGGAAGAAAACGCGCGCCCGTCGGCGCCCGCCGTTCCCGCCGCGCAAGTCGTCGCGACGCCGGCGGAAATCGTCCGCATCGGCATCGAAGGCTGGTACGGCGATTTTCTGAAAAAAATCCATCCGAACTGGCGTCAGCGCCTGGACGACCTCGAAAGCATGATCGGTTTTGCCGAAAAATTCGACACGCTGGCGGACCTGCTCGCGCAGCTCGCGCTGCTCGGCTCGGAAACGACGAACAAGGACATGCGGGAACGCGACGGAGAAAAAGATTCGCTGCGCTTGTCCACCATCCACCAGGCGAAAGGCCTGGAGTTTCCCGTCGTCTTCGTCATCGGCTGCGCGGACGGACTGTTCCCGCTGCGACGTTCGCTCGAGGAAGGAGACGAAGACGAGGAGCGTCGCCTTTTCTACGTCGCCTGCACGCGCGCCAAAGACCGGCTCTACCTGTTGTATCCGAAGATTCCGTCAAGCCGCAGCGGCGATCTGCTCGAAGTTTCGCAGTTCATCCGCGAAGCCGATCCCGCGACTTACAAAACCGTTTACGGCTCCGCGCGCTCTTTCTGAAAAAGAGGCATCTCCGCGGGACCGCGGGAAATCTGTTTGCGGGAAAGCGCCGAAGCGCGTATCGTTGCCTGAAATCATTTTTCTTCATGGAATACGAAGCAGTCATCGGTTTGGAAATTCACGTCCAGCTCAAAACGCGGAGCAAAGTTTTCGCGGGCGCTCCCGCGGGCTTCGGCGAGCCGCCGAACCGACTGATTGATCCGACCGTCCTCGCCCTGCCCGGCGCGCTGCCCGTGCTGAACCGCGAATCCGTCGAAAAAGCCATGAAATTCGGCCTGATGATCGACGCGAAAATGCCGAAAATTTCCCGCTGGGCGCGCAAAAATTATTTCTACCCGGACAGTCCGAAAAATTATCAGATCACGCAGCTCGCGGATGAAGCGATCGTCGGGTCCGGCGAAGTCGAAATCGAGCTTCCCGGCCCTTCCCGCAACGTGATGGGCGAGCACAAGAAAATCCGCATCAACCACGCGCATCTCGAAGAGGACGTCGGCAAACTCACCCACGCGGGAACGGTGTCGCTCGTCGATTTCAACCGCGCGGGAACGACGCTTCTCGAAATCGTGACCGAGCCCGACATGCATTCCGCCGAAGAAGCCGCCGCGCTGCTCAACGCGCTGCGCATGATTCTTTCTTCCGCCGGTCTTTCCGACTGCGACATGGAAAAAGGCCAGCTCCGCTGCGACGCGAACGTCTCCGTCCGCCCCGCGGGAACGACGGAGCTGCGCACGCGCACGGAAATGAAAAACGTCAACTCGCTCGCCGGCGTGCGCAACTGCATCAATTTCGAAATTCGCCGCCAAATCCGCGCCTACGAAAACGGCGAAACCGTCGTGCAGGAAACGCGCGGCTGGAACGCCGAGACCGGGCACACGTATTCGATGCGCTCGAAGGAAAACGCGCACGATTACCGCTACTTTCCCGATCCCGACCTCATGCCCGTCCGCATTGACGAAGCATGGCTCGAACGCCTGAAAAAGGATTTGCCGGAAAAGCCTTTCGACCGCCAACGCCGCTACATGGCGGATTTCGCTCTGCCCTACACCGTCACGAGCGTGCTCGTTCCCGACCGCGCCCTTTGCGAATTTTTCGAAAAATCCGTCGCCGCGTTTCCGCGCGCGCCGCAGCACACGGCGAACCTGATCGTCAACGAAATCCTGCGCGAAATCGCCGCCGCGGGAACGGGAGCGACCATCGCCGACAGCCGCGTCTCGCCGGAAGCGCTCGCCGGGCTCGTCGAGATCGTCGAGGCGGGAACGATATCGAAACAGCAGTCGAAAGAAGTTTTCGCGGAAATGTGGACGAGCGGAAAATCCGCCGCCGACATCGTCCGGGAAAAAGGTCTGGCGCAAAGCTCCGATGCGGGCGAGCTCGAGGCGCTGATTTCCGGCGTCGTCTCCGACCCGAAGAACGCGGACGCCGTCGCCTCGTTCAAGAGCGGGAACGAACGCGTGATCAACGTGCTCAAAGGCCAAGTGATGAAAGCGTCCAAAGGCAAGGCGAATCCCGCGAAGGTCGACGAAATCATGCGTCGCCTGCTCGCCTGAAGGCGTCCTCTCCGCGCCCTTTGCTCGGCGAAAAAAAACGCGCTCCCGTCGCCTTTTCGCGGGAACGCGTTTTTTTTTGTCGGAAATCCGTTTCCGTCCGCTTCCGGAAAATTTTCACGCCATGAACCAAAGCACGGCGGCGGCGAGCGCGAAGCGATACCACGCGAACGCGGAAAGCCCGTGGCGGGAAATCCATTCGACCATCCATTTCACGGAAGCGAACGCCGCGACGAACGCGACGCCGAGACCGACCGCGGAAACGCCGAAACCGAACGAATCCCGCATCTGCTCCGCGCACTGCAGCGTTTTGTAAATCGACGCCGCAGAAAGCGTGATCAGCCCGAGCAGAAACGAAAATTCCGTCGCGCGCCGCGGAGAAAGCCCGGCGACGTAACCGCCGACGATCGTCGCCATCGAACGGCTCATCCCCGGCCAAAGCGCGATGCACTGCATCGCCCCGATCGTCAGCGCCTGCCGCACGCTCAAATCCTGCAGGTCAGGACCGTCTTCCGCGTTCCCGCCGCGCGCCGCCGCGAGCTTTTTCTGACGGCGGTCGACGACGAGCATCAGCACGCCGCCGACGATCAGCGCGCACGCCACCGTCACGGGATTGAACAGATGCTCCTCGATTTTGTCCGAAAAGAAAAACCCGAGTCCCGCCGCGGGAACGAACGCGACGATCAGGTTGCGCGAAAGCCGCCAGCTCGCGGGATCGCGCCGAAAAACGCCCACGATCGTTCCCGTGCAGCGCTTCCAATAGGCGAAAAACACGGCGACGATCGCGCCGAACTGGATGATGATCGAATACGCGTCCGCCGCCTCCTTCACCGAAAAGTCGGAGCCGTCGCGATCCCGCACAAGCTCGCCCGCGCTCCCGCCGCGGCGGACGATCGGCGCCGCTCCGTCCAGCCCGAGCGCGCTGTTGGCGAGAATCAAATGCCCCGTCGACGAAACGGGCAGATATTCCGTCAGCCCTTCGACCACGCCGAGAATCGCCGCGTTTTTCGCGTTGAAAACCTCTTCGGCGGGAACGGCGGCGTCCTTTCCGGAAACGTCTTGCCCGGCGGAGACTTCGGCGGCGACCGCAGGGACGCAAAGCGTCGCGGAAACGAAAAACAGAATAAGAATGAGAAATTTCATGCGTATGACAAAAAATTTTGCCGAAAATCTTCGCCGTTTCCGACAAAAAACTTCGGCAAAAAACGCTTGCGGGCAAAAACGGCGCACAGGTATTCTTTTGCGTCCGAAAAATGAGCACCGAAGAAGAAAAGAAACCCGAAAAATCCGCGCGCGAAAAGAAGCGCATCGTTCCCGCCGCCCTAAGCTTTCTCGCCGTCGCGGCGGTCGTCATCGCC
>DVOG01000045.1 GCA_018713755.1 Candidatus Spyradosoma merdigallinarum
TCTCGTGGGCTCGGAGATGTGTATAAGAGACAGGAGTTCGACTACTCGGGAACGCAGGCGTGCAAGGCGCTGCGCGAGTGCGGCTACGAGATCGTTCTCGTGAACTCGAATCCGGCGACGATCATGACCGATCCCGCGGTCGCCGACGTCACCTACATCGAACCGCTCAACGAAGAACGCCTCGAGCAGATTATCGCGAAGGAGCGCCCGGACGCGCTTCTGCCGAACCTCGGCGGGCAGACGGGGCTGAACCTCGCCATCGAGCTGAACAAGAAAGGCGTTCTGGAAAAATACGGCGTCCGGGTCATCGGCGTGAATCTCGACGCGATCGAGCGCGGCGAAGACCGCCTCATCTTCAAGGAAACGATGGCGAAAATCGGCATCGACATGCCGCGCAGCGACATCGCCTACTCCGTCGACGAAGCGGTGAAGATTTCCGAGCGGCTCGGGTTTCCGCTGGTCGTGCGCCCCGCTTACACGATGGGCGGCGCCGGCGGCGGGCTCGTCTACAATTTGGACGAACTCAAAACGATCGTCGCGCGCGGGCTGCAGGCTTCGATGACGCATCAATGCCTCATCGAGGAATCCATTCTCGGCTGGGAAGAGCTCGAAGTCGAAGTCGTCCGCGACGCGACGGGAGCGATGATTTCCGTGTGCTTCATCGAAAACGTCGATCCCGTCGGCGTGCACACGGGCGACAGCTTCTGCACGGCGCCGATGATGACCGTTCCCGCGGCGGTCCAGGAAGATTTGCAGAAAAAGGCGTGGAAAATCATCAACACGATCGGCGTCATCGGCGGCACGAACGTCCAGTTCGCGCGCAACCCGAAGGACGGCCGCGTCGTCATCATCGAAATCAATCCGCGCACGTCGCGCTCTTCCGCGCTCGCGTCGAAGGCGACGGGTTTCCCCATCGCGCTCATTTCCGCGAAGCTCGCGAGCGGCATGACGCTTTCTGAAATTCCGTACTGGCGCGACGGCACGCTGGACAAATACACGCCGTCGGGAGATTACGTCGTCGTGAAGTTCGCGCGCTGGGCCTTCGAAAAATTCAAAGGCGTGCAGGACAAGCTCGGCACGCAGATGAAGGCCGTCGGCGAAGTGATGAGCATCGGCAAAAATTACAAGGAGGCGTTCCAGAAGGCGATCCGTTCGCTCGAAAACGGACGCATGGGGCTGGGCTTCGCCAAGGATTTCAACGCCAAGACGAAAGACGAGCTGCTCGCGCTGCTGCAGGACGCGACGAGCGAGCGGCATTTCGTCATCTACGAAGCGCTGCGCAAAGGCGCGACCGTCGAGGAAGTGCAGGCGAAGACGATGATGCACCGCTGGTTCATCGAGCAGTCGAAGGAACTCGTCGAGCTCGAGGAAAAGCTCCTTGCGCACAAGGGCGCCGTTCCCGCGGACGAACTGCTTGTGCAGGCGAAGAAAGACGGCTTCGCCGACGCGTACCTGGCGAAGATTCTCGGCGTTCCCGAAAAGGCGATTCGCGAGCGGCGCGTCGCGCTCGGCGTCGTCGAGCGCTGGGAGCCCGTTCCCGTCAGCGGCGTCGAAAACGCCTGCTACTATTTCTCGACCTACGCGGACGGCGTTCCCGCCGCCCCCGTTCCCGCCGGCGAAAAGAAAAAGGTCATGGTGCTCGGCGGCGGCCCGAACCGCATCGGGCAGGGCATCGAGTTCGACTACTGCTGCTGCCACGCGGCGATGGCGCTGCGGCGCATGGGCTACGAGACGATCATGGTCAACTGCAATCCGGAAACGGTTTCGACCGACTACGACACGTCCGACAAGCTTTACTTCGAACCGCTCACGCTCGAAGACGTGCTCGCCATTTACGAGCACGAAAAGCCCGAGGGCGTCATCGTGCAGTTCGGCGGGCAGACGCCGCTCAACCTCGCGCGCAAGCTCGCCGAAGCCGGCGTGAAGATTCTCGGCACGAGCATCGACACCATCGACACGGCGGAAGACCGCGACCTGTTCCGCCGCATGATGGCGAAGCTCGGCATTCCCATGCCGGAAGCGGGCATGGCGGCGGATATCGACCAGGCGCTCGAAATCGCGCACTCCGTCGGCTATCCCGTGATGATTCGCCCGTCCTTCGTGCTCGGCGGCCGCGGCATGGAAGTCGTCTACGACGACGATTCGCTGCGCGAATACGTCAGCAAGGCGATCGGCGTGACGGAAGACGCTCCGCTGCTCATCGACCGTTTCCTGCAGAACGCGCTCGAATGCGAATGCGACGCGCTCTGCGACGGGAACGACGTCTTCATTCCTTCGGTGATGGAGCACATCGAGCTCGCCGGCATTCACTCCGGCGACTCCGCGTGCGTGATTCCGCCCGTGCACATTCCGCCGAAGCAATACGCCGACATCGTCGACTACACGCGGAAAATCGCGCACGAGCTGAAAGTCGTCGGGCTGATGAACATGCAGTACGCCATCGAAAACGGCAAAGTCTACGTCATTGAAGCCAACCCGCGCGCGTCGCGCACGGTGCCGCTCGTCTCCAAAGTCTGCAACATCCAGATGGCGGGAGCGGCGACGGAGCTGATGATGGGCAAAAAGCTTCACGACCTGAACCTGAAGCCCTTCGTCGCGGGAACGCACTACGGCGTCAAGGAAGCCGTGATGCCTTTCGACAAGTTCCCGGAAGTCGATCCCGTGCTCGGGCCGGAAATGCGCTCCACGGGCGAAGTGCTCGGCATCGCGCCGGATTTCGCCACGGCTTTCTTCAAGGCGCAGGAAGCCGCGGGAACGTTCCTGCCCACGTCGGGAACGGCGCTCGTTTCCATCGCCGAGAAAAACGACCAGGCGCTCGAAATCGGCCGCGCCTTCGTCTCTCTCGGCTTCCGCATCAAGGCGACGGCGGGAACCTACGCGTTCTTCTCGAAAAACGGCATTCCCTGCGAGCTGATCAAAAAGCAGCACGAAGGCCGTCCGAACATCGTCGACGGCATCGTGAACCGGGAAATCGCGCTCATCGTGAACACGCCCGTCGGCAAGCGTTCCCTCATCGACGATTCCTACATCCGCAAAAACGCGATCAAGCTCCGCATCCCGTATTTCACGACGCTCGCCGCCGCCTCCGCGGTCGTGCAGGGCATCGCCGCGGTCAAGGCGGGAACGGTCGACGTGGAGTCGCTCCAGTCCCACCACGCGAAGCTCGCCGCGAAAGCCTGACCGCTTTCGCGCGCCGCGCTTTTCCGAAAAAAAAAGGGCGTTCCCGCCGCGCGCGGGGGCGCCTTTTTTTTTTTGCTTTTGCAAAGGCGGGAACGCCGCGGCAGAATTTTCTCCGCCATGAAAAGAACGTCTCTTCTCTTCGGTTCGAAATTCGCCGCCGCGCTCCTTGCCGCGTTCGCGGCGGGGACGCCTCTTTTCGCGTGGACGGAAGAGGGAGACAGGCTCAAGCGGGAGGCGAAGGCGCGCGCCGAGGCGGAAGCGCGCGAGGCGGCGGCGGCGTGGCATCGCGAATACCGCATCTGGAACGAAGCTCAGCGCCTCGCCGCGACGGAAAGCATTTGTCGCGAAAACGTCACGCGCTTCTTCGCCGTCGAAGACGACGCGTTCGAAAAATGCCGCTATTTCTACCCGCTGGCGACGAGCGTCGACTGGCTGAGAAAATACGACTTGGAAAAGAAATACAAAACGAGCTCGGGGTTCTTTACGCCCTACGCCCGGCTCGGCGAAGACAAGGCGCTGCAGTGCGGCGCGAAGGTCGACTTTTCGCTGGATTACCGGCTCTTCGTCACGTCCGTGATTTTCCTTTTTCCCGACGGGGAAACCATAGAGATTTTCCGCAGCGACTTCGCGTCGTCAAACGCGCGCAAATACACGTCGGACGGCGGGCCGGTCCGCTTCGACGTCGTCGAAAAAAGCCCCGGGACGCAATACGTCGAAGCGTGGCGTTCCCGCACGCCGGGCAGCCGCCGCACCCAGTATTTCGTCAATCGGCAAAAGCTGCGCTTCGAGGTGAGCAGCGAGCTTCCCGGGACGCGGATGTGGTGGAAGCAGGGCTTCGAATTTCCCGTTTCGCCCGAGCTTTTGAAAAAAATCGCCGCGAGCGGGAACGTCAGGGTCAGAATCAAATGCGCGGACGGCGAAAAGCTCGACCGGGAATTTTCGCCCGTCGAACTCATCGGATTCCGCTCCGTGCAGAAATTGAAGGAAATCGCCGCCGCGGAGTTCGGCGCCGACGACGCTTCCGTTCCCGCCGATCCCGCGGAAAACTGACCGCCCGCGCGCCGCTCCCGCGCGGAAACGCGCCGCGACGTTTTTTTGAATGCCGCGCGCGTTATCCGGTGCCTTTGCCTTCATGGGCGCAGACTGGACAAATTTCGCCACGCGCGATATCGTATGAGGAAAAAGGGACGAGAAAGGAGAAGATGATACGCCGATGGCGCGAACGATTTCAATTACCTTACGGATTTTCTCGGGAATCCCGTTTTTGTCCGGGAGCGCGGCTTTTGCTTGGGGAATTTTTTGTTTCCTGGGCGGCCCGGAGGGCCGGCCGTGGTCCGCGAGCGCGCTGATCGCATGGGGCATTTCCTGGACGGCCGCCGCCGCGTGCGCGGGGCTTTATCTCCTGCTGAACCGAACGTCGGCACGCGCGCGGCTCGTGCTGCTGATCGCCTGGGCGGGATTATCCGGTTTGTTCGCTTTCTTCGCTCTGACTGCGGCCGCGCTGAAAGGCGTTCCGGAAATGATTTCTGCTACTGCGGTGCTGCTGATCGCCGCCTGCGCCGCCGGAGTCGCGGCATGCCGCCTCGCCCGACGGCGATGAAAAAGGCGTCGGTTTCCTCGGTCGTCGCGCGCAAGCGTTTTCGGAAGATTCCGTCCTGAAGCGAAACGCCGCGCGCCTTTCGGGCGATTTTGAGCTTCTGTTCCCGCGAAAAGCAAATCGCCGATGTCGCGGCAGAAAATGCGAGCGTTTCCGCGGGGGCGGTCAGTTCCAGATTTTTTCGGCGACGAGTTTCGCCGTCGCCTTGCCGGCCCAGTCCTTGTTCGCGGCTGGGCTGGCGGGCGAAGGGTGAATGACGCGCGTGATTTTCACCGGCGTTCCCGCGAGCGCGCGGCGCGCCGCCGCTTCCGCGAAATTTCCGATGCCCACGACCCATTCCGGTTCGAGAATTTCCGCCGTCCGCCGCAGAAAGGCGTCGCAGGGCGCGTTCAGCGCCTCGCGCTCTTCGGCGGAAAGATTCTCCGGCGTCAGGTTTTTTCCGCGCTCGTTCCCGGCGATGAAAAGGAGCGGGCAGAAATTCGCCGCGAAATGCTCGGCGAAAAAGTTTTCCGGCGTCCCGAAGCGTTCACGGAAAAGCCCCCAAAGGCGTTTCCCGCTGACTTCCGAACGCGGGCACGCGAAGCCTTCGACGGGCTTTGCCGGGTGTTCCCGCGGCGGTTTCCCGACGAAGCC
>DVOG01000046.1 GCA_018713755.1 Candidatus Spyradosoma merdigallinarum
CGATGAGAATGATGCCGCTCGTTTCTCGGTCCAGCCGCGAGACGAGATGCATCGTCGCGCCGCCGCGCCATTCCCGCACGGAGAAGACCTCCGCGCGGCGTTCCCGCGCCGTCGCGCGGATTTCGCGCTCCGCCTCTTCCGGCATAAGCCCGACGACGACGGGAACGCCCGGCTTGACGATGCCGGCCTTTTCCCGCGCGATCTCCGCGAGCGTGTTCCCGAGCATTTCCGTGTGATCCAGCCCGACGGAGGTGACGACGCTGACGGCGGGAACGACGATGTTCGTCGCGTCGAGCCGCCCGCCCAGCCCGGTTTCGACGACGGCCGCGCCGCAGCGCTCCCGCGAAAAATGCCGAAACGCCGCGGCCGTCATCAGTTCGAAGAACGAAGGAAAATCCTCGTCTCCCGGTTTGCCGAAGCGCGCGGCCGCGGCGAGCAGCGCGTCCGTCTCCGCGCAGATTTCTTCGTCGGAAAGCGGCGCGCGGTTCACCTGGACGCGTTCGCCGAGCTTGAGCAGGTGCGGCGAGGTGTAGAGCCCGACGCGCAGTCCGTGCGCGCGCAGAATGCTTTCGAGCATCGCCGCCGTCGAGCCTTTCCCGTTCGTTCCCGCGATGTGGACGGTCGGGAAATCGTTTTGCGGATTCCCGACGGCGTCGGCGAGCAGGCGCATTCGGTCGATGCCGAATTTGCTCCCGTGGTTTCTGAGCGCGCAAAGCCGCTGGATTTTTTCCGCCGTCGTCATGTTCTGAAAAAAAATTTCGGAAAGCATACGCTTTCCCGCGCTATTTTTGAATCGGGAATTTGCGCCGCGCGGGAATGCGCTTTTTTTTTTTTCTTGGAAAGCGCGTCGCGCCGCGGAAAACTGTGCGCATGAGCGAGGCGCAGACAGAAAGCTCCGCGCGCGGGAACGCGGTTCCGCTGGGGATTTACGTTCACGTTCCTTTTTGCGGAACGGCGTGCGACTACTGCGCGTTTTACCGCGAGGAGCCGCGGCGTGCGTCGATCGACGCGTGGCTCGCCGGCGTCGAGCGCGAATTGCGGCTTGTGCCGTTCCCGCGCGAGGCGGAGACGTTTTTCATCGGAGGCGGGACGCCCGGCGTGCTTTCGGCGAAAGATTTCGGGCGGCTTGTGGAGGCGCTCGTCGCGGCGAACGGCGGGCGCGTTCCCGCGGAATGGACGGTCGAATTCGCTCCCGCGACGGTCAAGGCGGACAAGCTGCGGACGCTGCGCGCGCTCGGCGCGAACCGGATTTCGCTCGGCGTGCAGTCCTTCGACGCGGGAACGCTCGCCCTGCTGGGGCGGCGGCATTCGCCGAAGCAGATTTTTTCCGCGGCGGAAACGCTGCGCGCGTCCGGCTTCGGGAACGTGAATTTCGATCTGATTTTTTCCGTTCCCGGAGAAAATCCGTTGCGCTGGACGAGCGATTTGGAAACGGCCCTCGCGCTCGCGCCGGAACATCTTTCCGCCTACTGCCTGATTTTGGAGGAAGACGCTCCGCTGCTTTCGCGGCTGAAAAACGCCGGACGCTTCGATTCCGCGGAAAAGTCGCCGGAGCGCGAGGCGGAGCTTTATCTCGAAACCTGGGCGAGGCTCGCCGCGGCGGGCTACGAGCAGTATGAAGTCGCCAATCACGCGAAAAAAGGCCGCGCATGCATCCATAATTTGAATACATGGAAGATGGCGGAATGGCTCGGCTACGGGCCTTCCGCGGCGTCGCAGTGCGGCGGGCGGCGTTTCCGCAATCCCGCGAATCTCGGCGTGTGGCTGGACGGGCTGACGGAGGGCGTTCCCGCGCGCGAGGACGTCGAGCGGCTCTCGCCGCGGAAACTTTTCGAGGACGCTGTGATTTTCGGACTGCGGTTGGCGCGGGGATTCGACGTCGCGGAGCTTTCGCGCAGGTTCGGCGTTCCCGCGCCGGCGGCTCTCGCTGCGCTCGGCGGCGCGCTGCGGAGCGAAGGTTATCTCGAAGCGGCGTTCCCGGAAAACATTTGGCGTCCGACGAAGCGTGGGCTGCTCGTCGCGGACGCCGTCGCGCTGGAAGCGCTGCGCGCGTTCGGCGATTAGCGCGGGAACGGCGAGCGACGGGCGGCGCTCACGCGTTCATGTCTTTCCAGCGTTTCGCGAGGCGGGAGAAAATCACGAGCGCGATCGCGGAAAGCACGCCGATTGCCGCGAACGGGAGCCAGACCGTGAGATTCGGCGCGTAGGTGTTCCACAGCAGCGTTGTCGCTTCTTCCGCGGAGCAGCCGAGCAGCTTTTCCAGCGCGGGCATCGCTTCGTTGCGGCTGATGCCGAGCGTCGCCTCGAGCTCGCTCACGCTGTCGAAGAAGGGACGCCAGGCGACGCCTTTCTTCTCCGCGATGAAGCGCAGCGCGAGCGTCGCCTTTTCGCCGACGTTCCCGTAGATGAAGCCGGCGAGCTTGGCGCCGACGAAAATGCCGACGCCGACGGGAATGTTGATGTAGGCGAGGTAGACGCCTTTTTTGTCGGGCGGCGCGATTTCGGAAAGGTACTGCGATTTTTTCGGTCCCGTGAACATTTCGCCGAGCGAGAAGAACACGACGCCGAGCAGAAAGAACCACGCATTCTGCGTGTAGCCCGCGACGACGACGCCGATCGTCGCCATGATCATGCCGAAGACCATGGCGTCGAGCGTGCGCATTTTTCGCGTGATCCAGGAAACGCCGACGACGCCGATGATGATGAACGTCGCGTTCGCGCTGATGAGCACGGCCTGCGGCACGCGCAGCGTTCCCGCGGGGGACGTTTCGACGAGAAATTGCGAGATGCTTGCGGGAAGAATGCTGTTCGCGGCGGCGGCGACGTTCGCGCTCGAGACCCAGTCTTCGAGGAAGTTCGGCTGCAGATCCCAAAGCTGGAACATCATCAGCCAGAAGCCGGACATGATGAGAATCCACGCGAGCAGGCGCGGCTGAAAAATGTCGCGGATCGCGTTGACGAGCACGCGTCCGATGCTGAGCGTTTTCGACGCGCCCGACGGCGTGTCTTTGAAGAAAAGCAGCGGCAGGAAATTGATCAGAATCATGCCCGCGGAAACCATGAAGACGAGCCGCCAGCGCTCGGCGGAATTCGCCTCGCCGAGCGTTCCCGCCATGAAGTTTTCCGAAAGGAAAACGACGGGAATGTAGTGCCCGACGAGCGCTCCGATGTTGACGACCCAGTAGAAAACGCCCCAGCCGAGCGAGGATTTGTCCCGCGGGAGCGTGTGCGAGAGCGCGCCCTGGATGCCGGGCTTGAACAGCGCCGATCCCGTTGCGAAGACGGTGATGCCCGTGATGAACCCGATGTAGTTCCCGTTCACGCCGTCGATGCCGAGCGTTCCCGCGAGCGCGTCGAGCGCGGAAAGATCGCGCAGGAAAGCCATCAGCAGGTAGCCCGCCGACATCGTCGCGACGGAAATCACCATCATTTTCTTGTAGCCGTAGCGGTCCGCGAATCCGCCGGTGATGATCGGCAGAAAGCACTGGATGATCGCCCACCACGCGTAAAGCGTGCCCTTGGCGGACGCCGTCAGATGAAGCCCGCCGACGTTGTCCGCCTGCATGATGTAAATCGGCGCGACGACGCGCACGCTGTTGTAGGCGAGCCGCTCCATCATTTCGATGAAGTTCAGCTCGAAGAACGGCGTCAGCCAGGAAGAGGAACTTTTCTGCGCGGGCGCGTCTTTCGCGGGAACGGCGGATGCCGGCGGCGTTTCAGGGGACGTGGAGTCGGACATAGGCGTGATGTGCGGTCAGGGGAAAAAACTTGAAAATTCAGCGTAGCAGATTTTTTCCCCGCAAGGCAAGCGCGGCGTTCCCGCGCGCGTTCGACGCTCAAGATTTCCGCGCGGGAACGCCGGCGCCGGAATCCGCGGATTTCTGCGGCTCGATGTGAATCGTCGTCTCGATGCCGAGCTCCCGTTCGACGGCGCGTTCGATTTCGGTCCCGCAACGGTGCGCTTCGATCAGCGGCGTTTCAGGCGCGAGGCGGATGTGAAACGTGATTTCGCGGTGCGCGCCGTAGTCGTGCAGGTGGAAATGATGAAGGCTCAAGTCGCTTTTCCCGCTGACGCGCTGCGCGATTTCGAGGATGGCTTTTTTCGTTTCCTCGGGAACGGCTTCTCCGAGCAGCTTGTTCCCCGCGTCGCGGAGCACGACCCACGCGAGGCGCAGCAGCATCAGCCCGACGAGAGCGCCGAGCGCTCCGTCCATCCACCAGACTTTTTCTCCGAAAATGTAGGAGACGAGCATCCCGGCGAGAATGATCACGGAGCTCAGCGCGTCGCTCCGGTGATGGTAGCCGTCCGCGCGCAACGAGGTCATGCCCGTTTTCCGCGCCAGGCGGAAAGCGTACTGCGCCATCGCTTCCTTCACGACGACGGTCGCGATCATCGCCGAACATCCGAGCGCGCCGAATTTCGCCGTCTCTCCGTCGAGAATTTTTTCGATGCCGCCGCGGACGAATTCGAAGCCGACGGCGGCGAGCATCATGCCGATGACGACGGAGGCGATCAGCTCCGCGCGCCCGTGCCCGAACGGGTGTTCCTCGTCGGCGGGCTTTTCCGAAATTTTCAGCCCGATGATCAGCACGATCGACGAAAGACTGTCGGAAAGCGTGTGCCAGGCGTCGGCGACGATCGCGATCGAGCCCGTGACGGACCCGACGAAAAACTTGAACGCCGCAAGCGCGATGTTGCCCCAAATCGCGATGTGTCCCTCGCTCTTCGCCCAGCGCATGTTCGAGCGCGCCGTCTGTTCTTGTTCGGAATTCATGAGCCGCAAAAGATGAGCCGCGGCGTTCCCGCGCGCAACGAGAAAAACTTTGCGTTGCCAGCGTCGGCGCGTTGCGGGAAAATCGCCTGCCATGCCGCAACAAGAGTCCGAACAACAAGACGTTCCCGAGGAAAACTTTTCCGAAAACGCCGCCGCGGAGGCATCCGTTGCCGACGTTCCCGAAAAGGAAAACGCCGCAGCCGACGTCCCCGCGGATCCCCTCGCCGCGCTTTTCGTGCTGGCCGCGCGCGAACCTGCCGCGGGAATGCCCGCGCCCGATTCCGAAGACGAAATTGCGGAAATCTTGCGGCGGAAGCGGAGGAACGGGCTTTCGCTCGCGGATGCGGCGCGCGCCGTGCTCGCGGCCGGGCCGGACATTTCCGCGCCGGAGCCGGTTTGGGAAAATCCGGAAGCGGACACGGAGAAATCCCGAATGCGCAAATTCGCCGCGGCGGAAAGTCTCGGCGCGGCGTTCCCGCCCGCGAGCGAGGCGCTGAAGGGCGACGCGGGTCGGATTTCCGCCGCGAAATGGTCCGCGCGCTGGCAGAACGTCGCGGAATCGGCGGCGCGGAATTTCATCGATGCGGCGGGAACTCTCGTCGGGGCTGCGGCGGATTTTTCCGCGGCGACGGGGCTGTTCCCGCCCGACGGCTCGCTCGGCGCGCTGGAGCGGCTGGCGAAGCTCGTCGGCGCGCTGGTCGCCGTGCGCGGCGAAGATCCGCGCCTGATGTTCGGCGACGCCGCCGGAAAAAATCTTGAGGAACTGCGCGCCGCGACGCAGCTCGCGGAGAGCCTCGGGCGGCACCGGGAGCTGCTTTCGCTGGCGTATCCGGAAAGCGCGAGCGGCGACGAGCGGCTCGAGGCCTGGCTGAAGCTGTGGAACGACGCGGAGATTTCCCGCGCGTTCGCGCGCTGGCGGAAGCGGCGCCAAGTCGTCCGCTCGCTGCGGGAACTCGCCGGCGGCGCGAAGGAGACGCCGCTCGACCCGCGCGTCGACCTCGGCAATCTCATTGCGCTGCGCGAGAGCCGGAAAGAGTTTTCCGAAAAATATTCCGTGGTCGCCGCGGCGTTCCCGTCGTTTTTCGACGGAAGCGGGCTTCGCGATGCGCGGAAACGGCTCGACGCGCTGGAAAAAGCGCGAGCGGGAACGGCGGCGGCGCTGGCGCGCTTGGAAAATCTTCCCGAAAAGCGCGATGCGTGGGCGAGCGTTTTCGCGCGCTGGCTCGGCGGGAACGAAGCGGCGTTCGCCGCCGGCGGAGAGATCGAAAAGGCGCTGGTTGCCCTGAAAGCCGCGCTCGAGGGTTTCAGCGCTCGTCGGGCGGAATTCGTCGCCGCGGCGGGAACGGAGCTTTCTCCGGAAGAAACGGAAAGCCCCGCGGCGGCGGCAGCGTTCGTTCGCCGTCTGCTGGAAGCGCGCGGGAGCTGGCGCGCCGTCTGCGAATGGAACGCTGCGGCGCTCGGAGCGGAACGGCGCGGGATGGCTTCCTTCGCCGAGGCCGTTCGCGCGGGAACGCTGGCCCCGGAGCGGGCGAAAACCGTTTTCGAGGCGCGTTATTGCCGGCGTTGGGCAGAGGCCGTGCTCGCCTCAGAGCCCGAGACGGCGCGTCGGTTCGCCGCCGCCGCGCGGGAGGGCGGCGTTCCCGAGAATTAAAATTTGCCTTGCGGGAACGCCCGAAATCGGGGACACTGCGTGCGTTTTTCCAATCATTTTCATCAACGCTTCAGAACTATGCAGCTTCAACACACACCGCGCGTCGCTCTCGTCACGGGAGCGGGAAGAGGAATCGGCAAGGCGATTGCCGAACAGCTCGCCGCCGACGGGCACACCGTCATCTGCGTTTCGAAGAATCCGTCGTCCTGCGGAAGCGTCGCCGACGCGATCGCGGCGAAGGGCGGGAACTGTCTCTTATACACATCTAACGCT
>DVOG01000047.1 GCA_018713755.1 Candidatus Spyradosoma merdigallinarum
GCGACGATCATGACCGGCTTGAAACGCCTCGGCGAGGACTGCCTCGTCGGCGCGGGCGCGGTCGTCATCCGCGACGTTCCCGCCGGAGCCGTCGTCGCCGGCGTTCCCGCCAAAATTCTGAAATATAAATCCGGCTTCTATACCCCCCCCCCAATCCGGGGAAATGAAGTAAGGTTCTGCGAAGCTTGCGGCCTCTCGGCCGTTCGCGTCAGCGGCGTTCCCGCGGGAACGGCCGCCTTGTCTTTCTTGCATGAAAATCTCCGCGTTTCCCGCGGAGGAAATCTCGTCGCGTTCGCGGCGGGCGCTCCCGCGGAAAGGAGCGCCGCATGACCACGGGAACGGTCCGAATTTTTTCAACAAAGAAGCGAAGAAATCCATGAACAAAAAAATGAACATCAGGGCTTTGATTTTCCGCGTCGCGGACGCGGCGCTGAGAATGGGGGGGGGACGGCGGTTCCGCCGCGTGCTTTCCTCGTTGAGGCGGGAACGACCCGCGAATGAAGCCCAGCTGAAAAAGATTCTGAAATGGAGCACGGAGAACGTGGCGTTTTATGAAGCATACCGCGGCTTTCGCGGGCTTGAGGATTTTCCCGTCGTGAACAAAACGGTGATACGGGAAAACGAAGCGCGCATCTTCGCGCGCGGCGTCGACAAAGCGAAGCTTCACAAGGTTTCGACGTCGGGCTCCACGGGAACGCCGTTCGTCGTTTGGCATGACAAGAAAAAACGTCGGCAGGCGGCGGCGGACACGATGGCGTTTTCCGAGTTCGCGGGCTACCATTTCGGAACGCGTCTGTATTACGTGCGCGCGTGGGACGGCGTTCTCGTCCGCGGGAACTGGTATTCCAAGCTGCGGAACATCGTTCCCGTCAACAACCGCAGCCTCACGCCGGAGGACTTTCGCCGCTTCCTGAAAACGCTCGAAGAGGACGCGTCCGAAAAATCCGTGCTAATTTACGCCTCGACGCTGACGGAACTTTTCCGATTCATGAAAACGGAAAACGTGCGGACGACGGCGCGCGTCCAAGCGTTCATCACGATGTCTGAAGCGCTCCCGGACGATGTCCGCGAAGGCGTTTCCGCCTTGTTCGGCGCTCCCGTCATTTCGCGTTATTCGGACTGCGAATGCGGGCTGATTGCGCAACAGGCGCCCGGAGAAAAAGAATACCGCGTCAACACGGAAAGTTTTTTCGTCGAGATTCTGAAAACGGATTCCGACGAACGCGCGGCGGACGGCGAGCTTGGGCGCATCGTCGTCACCGACCTCTACAACAGCGCGATGCCGATTATCCGATACGATACGGGCGACATGGGCGTCATGGAAACGCGCGGGGACGCGAAAACGCTTACGCGCGTCGACGGTCGGCGCATCGACTTCGTGTTTTCAACGCGGGGCGAACTGCTTTCGCCGTATGTTTTTTACGGCGTGATGAGAACCTTTGACGAAATCAGGCAGTATCAATTCGTGCAGCACGCTGAAAAGAATTACGTCATGAAATTGAACATTCCCGGCGGCGCGTTCCCGCGGGCTGCGGACTTGCGCGAGCAACTCTTGTCGCTGGTCGGCGAAGATGCCGATTTGAAATTTGAATACGTGAATGAAATCCCGACGTTGGCTTCGGGGAAACGAAAATTTGTCGTGAACAACTGGCAACCAAAAAAAACATGAAAATTCTGATTACGGGAGCGTGCGCGGTTTCCGCGCGGAGCGTTTTGCGCTCGCTGAGAATGAGCGAAAAATTCGGGAACGCCGAATTCGTCGGCTGGGACATGTGCAACTTGCTTTACGGCGTTTACGAGGGCGTTTTCGACCGCATCTACAAAGTGCCGGCGGTTTCGGATGCGTCGTATCGCGCTGCGGCGGAGAAAATTTTGTCGCAGGAAAAGCCGGACGTGGTGATCGTCGTTCCCGAGGTCGAGGTTTTGTATTGGGCGAAAAACCCGTTCCCGGGCGTCGCCTGCATTTTGCCGCCGCCGAAGTTTTCTGAGCTCGTCATCAGCAAGGAGCGTCTGTTTTCCGCGCTCGCGGGAACGGGGCTCGTGCCGAAGTTTCTGACGGTTTCCGCGGCGGAGCTTGAAGCGGACGACTTTGAAAATCCGCTCGGCTATCCGGTCTGGATACGCGACGGTGCCGCGGGAACGGCATCGGGAAAGGGAAGTTTCAAGGCGGAAAACCTCGCCGACTTGCGCGCATGGGCGCGCATCAATCACGGGATCGACCGCTTTCAGCTTTCCGAATTTCTGCCCGGCGGGAACTTCGGCTGCTTCTGCCTTTTTGGCGACGGAAAGCTCGTGAAGATGGCGCAGGCCGAGCGCATCGAATACATTATGGCGAAGGTCGCTGTCTCGGGAATTACGGGAAACACGTCGAAAGGCAGGCTGCTCAACGACGAAAAAATCCGCCGTAACGCGCTGGCGGCGATCGAGGCGCTTTGCGCGCAGACGGGAGAAACGATGAGCGGGCTCGTCGTCGTCGACATGAAGGGCGACGCGGACGGGAACCCGCTGATTACGGAAATCAATATCCGCCACGTGGCTTACAGCTCTTCCTTCGCCGCCGCGGGTTTCAACATTTCGGAATACCAGGCGCTGCTCGCGCTCGGACGCGGCGACGAAATTCCCGCGGGAACGGAGAAGATTTTCCCGAAGGGGAACCTCATTCTGCGGGACGTGGACGGCGCGCCGATTTACATCGAAAAGCAGGAAAAACTCGAAGTGGGAGATTTCGTGAATGGCAGGGCGAATCGCGGGCATTGACGTCCTGAAAGTCTTTGCCGTGCTTTTCGTCCTGAACTCGCACATGGGCGCGTGTTACGGCGAATACGCGGTCTTGGCGACGGGCGGCGCGATCGGCGACGCGCTTTTTTTCTTCTGCTCGGGGTTCACGCTGCTGCTCGGGGCGCCGCGGGATTTTCTCAACTGGTACAAGCGCAGAATCGCGCGGATTTATCCTTCCGTGCTCGTCGTCGGCGTGCTCGCGTGCGCGCTTTGGGGCGCGCGCGACGACATCGTGGAAGTCGTCACGTTTGAGAAATACTGGTTTCTGCGCTGCATCTTTTTTTACTATTTGCTGATTTTCCCGATCAAAAAATATTTTCTGAACCGGCTGAAGACGGTTTTCGGCGTCTGCGCGGCGGCGCTCGCGGCGATTTATCTCTGCTTCTTCGCGCGGGAACAGAGCGGACTCATTTATGGGGGGGGGGCATTTCGCGAGATGATGTATTTTCTCTTCATGCTTGCGGGAGCGATCGTCGGGCGGGATGCCGGGCGGGAACGCGTTTGGCGGCTTTGGCATTTGCCGGCGCTGATTTTGTCCGTCGGCGCGTGGTACGGGATCGTCGCGCTTTGGGGCGGGAGCGCCTGGCACGTTCTTTCGGTCGTTCCGCTTCTCGGCGTCGCGTATTTTCTGTATTCGCTCGCGTCGTCGCCGTTTTTCGTGCGGTGCTACGAAATGCCGGCGTTGGGAAATCTGCTTTTTGTCGCGGGATCGCTTTGTCTGGAAGTTTACCTCGTGCAGCGCTATCTTTTCACGACGGCGCTGAACGCGTGGTTCCCGCTGAACATCCCGATCGTCATGGCGTTCGTCTTCGCCGTCGCCTACGGCGTGAAGGCGCTTTCGGAATTTCTTTCCCAAACCTTCGACAGCAAGCCGTATGAGCTGAAAAAGCTTCTTTTGCGGAAATGATTTTC
>DVOG01000048.1 GCA_018713755.1 Candidatus Spyradosoma merdigallinarum
CCCGACCACGCAACCGCCACATGCCTCCGAAAAGCAAAAAATCTTCCGCCGCGAAAAAGTCGCCGCCCGGGAAAAAAACCGCGGCGGCGAAAAAGGCCGTTCCCGCGCCCGAAAAAAAGCGCAAAGCGAAAGCCGACGCGGGAACGCCGCCCGAAAAAGCTCCGAAAAAAAACGCCAAGACGAAAAAAACGCCCCCGTCTTCCCGCGCGAAAGCCGACGCGAAAAACGCGCTCTCCGACATCGTCGTGCGCCGCGACGCCGAAACCGTCCAGACCAAAATCATCACGCGCCGCCACGGCCTCATCGCCTACACGCCCAAAGAGCTCGAACTGATGTTCCGCCGCCGCGGCGCGGACAATCTCAATCTGTTCAATCCCGCCGCGCAGGGTAAAGCCGACGCCGCGCACGCTCCCGCGGCCAAGCAGATTCTGAAAGAGCTGCCCAAGGCCAAGCCGCGCAAAATCGGCGCCGTTTCGCTCGACGAGCTCTTCGGCTACAACCCGTTCGCGAAAGACAGCGTTTCCGCCGAGGAAAAGCTCATTCCCGCGAAGTGGATGAAGTACTACAAGAAACTCGTCGCCCTCAAAGCCGCGATTCAAAAGGAAATCGACGAGCAGTCGCAGACGGCGTTCAGCCGCGAAGGCAAGGAAGAAAGCGGCGACGTCTCCGCCTCCTACAGCCAGCACACCGCGGACATCGACAACGAAGCGTTCACGCGCGATTGCGCGCTCAGCCTCATCGCCAGCAAGCAGCAGGAGCTCGCGGAAATCAACATCGCCATCGAGCGCATGAAAAAAGGCACTTACGGCATTTGCGAAATCACGGGAAAACCCATTCCCGCGGAACGCCTGCGCGACGTGCCCTTCACGCGCTATTCGCTCGAGGGAAAACTTGAAGCGGAAAAGCAGCGCGCGGCCGCAGCCCGCCGCCGCCGCGCCAACTCCGCCACCGACATCGCCTCCGTCACCGACATCGAAAACGACGTGCCGATCGTCTTCAGCGACGACGACGACGGCGACCGCAAAAAAACGGCCGAAGCGCCCGACGCCGAAGACGAAGCGAAATGACAAAAAAGCGCGCGGCGTTCCCGCCGGCGAAAAATCCGCGGGAACGCGCGCATGCTCCGCCCTTTCCCCCGAAACCCCGAAAAAACCGCCTGTCTTTCCCGTCATGAAAATCATCATCACCGGCGCGGCGGGCTTCCTCGGCCGCGAAACCGTTTTTTCCGCGCTGCGCCGCGGCTTCGACGTCGTCGCCGTCGTGCATGAAACGGAGGTTTTCCTGCCGCCGTCCGTGCGCCGCGTCAAAGCGGACCTGACGGACGTTCCCGCCGTGCAGTCGCTCGTGCTGCAGGAATTTCCCGACGCGATCGTCAACTGCGCCGGCGTCACGTCCGTCGCGGAAGCCGATCGCGACCACGAACGCGCGGAAAAACTCAACGCCGCGCTCCCGCGCACGCTCGCGATGCTGGCGAACCACATTTCCGGAAGACTCGTCCACGTCTCCACCGATATGGTTTTCGACGGAGACAAAGGCCGTTACGAGCACACGGACATGCCGCTCCCGCGCAATCTCTACGCGCAGACGAAGCTGCTCGGCGAACGCGAAACGCTCAAGTTCGGGAAGGCGAACGCCGCCGTCGTGCGCACCACGCTGCTGTCCGGCAACTCCCCGAGCGGCGCGAAAAGCCTGCACGAGCGGCTCTTCGCGGCGTGGGCGAAAGGCGAAAAAACGCCGCTCTTCGCGGAAGAAATTCGCCAGCCCGTGAGCGTTTCCAATTTGGCGGACGCGCTCGTCGAAATCTGCGAGCGGCCGAACCTCAGCGGAGTCTATCACTGGGCGGGCGGCGAAAAGCTCTCGCGCTTCGAAATCGGCGAACGCATCGCGCGGCACTTCGGACTTCCCGCGGAGGATCTCATCGAAAAAACGACCTACGAGCAAGTCGGCGGGAACGCGCGCTCCCGCCCGCGCGACCTTTCCCTCATCCTGCACCCGCTTTCGGGAAAACTCAAAACGCGCGTGCAGAACTTCGACGAAATTCTTTCCGAAACCGTCGTTCCCGCCGGCTGCGAAGCCTGGTACGAAAAAATGACGGGACGCAAAACCGTGAGAAGACTCGTCAAAGGCCGAGACTTCTGAACCGCGGAAATGGACTGGAAGGACGTAAAAATCCACGTCTTGGATTTCGAAGGCTCGGCGCGCTCCGGCATCGTCGAATACGGCGTCGCCACCCTGCTCGGCGGAAACATCGTCGCGACCGCGACGCGCCTGTGCTCCGTGCGCGAGCCGATCCCGCCGGAAGAATCGGAAGTGCACGGCATTTTCGACGACGACGTCGAAGGATGCCCGCCGATTGACGCGGACTGGGCGCTTTTCCGCCGCTTGCGGAAAACGGGGCTGCTCGGCTCGCACCACGCGCCCGCGGAAATCGGCATGATTTCGACCGTTTGGCCGTTCCCGGGCGACGTTCCCGATTTTTCCCTGGAATCCCGCCCGCCGATCAACGACTGGGGCCCGTGGATCGACACCTGCCGCATCGCGAAAAGATGGTTCCCGCACGAACCGCGCCACGGACTTTCGACCCTGATCGAACGTTTCGAGCTGGAGGACCGTCTCGAAGCCGACGCGAAAAAATTCTGTCCGAAAAAGCGCGCGCGCTATCACTGCGCGCTCTACGACGCAATCGCCGCCGCGCATCTGCTCGTCAACATGTGCGAGCATCCCTCGTTCGCGCAGTCGAGCATCCTCGACCTCGTCGAGGCTAGCACAAGCCGTCGGCGCTTCCGCGACCGCATTCAAGGCGAGCTCGACCTGTTCTGAGCGGCCACGCCGTTCCCGCGCAAAAAAAAAAGAAAACACACCCGCGTGCGCAAAAAAAACCGAGCCCCGCCTAAGACGGGGCTCGGAGTATCTCTTATCTCTACTAACTCTAACTTCTCTTGTTGCCCTTCGGCGTTCTGCGCCTTTTGAGCGTAGATAAAAGTACGCGAAGCTCCTGCGGAACGCAATGCTTATTTCGCTTTTTTTTTTCTCAGGGAATGACGAAATCGTGTTCCCGCGCCAGCCAGCGTTCCAGCTGTCCGGCGAGACGCGCGACTTCGCGCGCGGGAACGCTCGCCTCCTCGAGCGGCGCGCGGAGCACGGCGGAAACGCTGAGCTTGTCGTCGAACGCGAGGCGCTCGAACCAGTCCTCGCGCGCGGGAAGCCCGCACTCCCGCGCGAAAAGCCAAAGCGCCTTGAAGAAAGCCGCGTCTTTTCTCGGTTTTTCCGAAAACGCGCAGAACGCGCTGCGGGACACGGAAAAAACGGCGGCGCGCGCGTCCGGCGGGAACGCGTTGCGGGCGAGAATTCCCGCGAAGCGGCTCGCGAAAACGAGCCCGTCGTAATTTCCCGAAATGCCGGAACGCCGCGCGACGAGCGCGTATTCCTTGACGAAAAGCGCGCCCTCCGTCCCCGCCTTGCGCCGCTCCAGCGTAATTTCCGCCTCGTCGAAAAGATCGGGAACGATCGTTCCCGTCTTTTTGGATCCCTGACGGAGCAGACACGAAACCGCGCCCTCTTCGGCGGAAAGAGCCGTTATCCGCCAAAATTTTTCGCCGTGCACGGCGCGCTCGAGAATGCAGACGCGCATGAAAAAAAGCTTCGCGCGGCACCTCAGCCGACGTTTTCCGCGGGGCGCCAGTCCACGAGTTCCGCCTGCTGATATTTTCGCCCGTTGTAGTTGTTCCAGGAAAGCCGCACGGCGAAATCGACGCGCGTTCCCGCCGCGGGAGCGCCTTCCGGCTTGTGCCACGCGACGACGCCGAGCCGCGAAAGATTCGGCAGCAGCATCTGAAAGCGGAAATTGTCCCCTCCGAACGCGATGGCGCCGGCGGGCATCACGACGCCGCGAATGCCGAAAACGGGCTCGGGATTGCCCTCGCCGAACGGCGAAAGCTGCGCGATTTGGTCGAAAAGCTCCGCCGTGAGGTCTCCCGGCTCGAGCCACGCGGCGATGTCGAGCTCCCGCGCGTTTTCGCCGCGCGTTCCCGCCGCGGACTGCCCGCGCGCCACGGCCGCGTCGAAATATTCCTTGAGCGCGGAAACTTTCGCGACGTCCACGGAAATGCCCACCGCCATCGGATGCCCGCCCCACGATTCCAGCTCGTTCCCGTAAGG
>DVOG01000006.1 GCA_018713755.1 Candidatus Spyradosoma merdigallinarum
TCGCCGGAAGTCAGCGTCAACTTCACGACGATTTCCCGCAACGGAAAGGAATTCCGCACGCGCGTCACGGGAACGGCCGCGGACTGGCTCGTCATCAACAAGCGCAGCGTTCAGAAAGGGCGTTTCCTGAGCGACGTCGACGAGCTTTCCTGCGCCAAGGTCTGCGTGCTCGGCTCGCTCGTCGTCGACGAGATTTTCGAGCCGAACGAAAACCCGATCGGGCAGGCGGTGAAAGTCGGCGGCGAGTGGTTCACCGTCATCGGCGTGCTCAACGAATATCAGATGGGCGGCGGTCCCCGCGGGAAGAACGACAAGCGGCGCGGACCGTCGCGCTGGATGAACGGCGGCTGCTACATCCCCATTCACACGGCGATGACGAACTACACGTCCACGGACGCGCTTTCGTCGCTCTACGTGCGCATCAGCAGCTCCGAACAGCTTTACGACACGGTGCCGCAGCTCGACCGCGTGATGCTGCAGGCGCACAGCGGCTTTCAGGATTACTCCATCACGACGAACGAGGAAATGCTTTCCGAGTTCAAGAAGACGGAAAATTCGTTCATGATTTCGCTCGGCGGCGTCGCGTTCATTTCCCTCTTCATCGGCGGGATCGGCATCATGAACGTGATGCTCGCCGCCATCAACGAGCGCATCCGCGAAATCGGCGTGCGCAAGGCGGTCGGCGCGCGCGGGAGCGACATCTTCCTGCAGTTTCTCGTGGAAACGGCGCTCGTGAGCTCCATCGGCGGGCTGATCGGGCTCGCGCTTTCCGTCGGCATCACGAGCGTCGTCGCGCACGTGATGGCGGGAACGCAGATGGGCGGCGGCATTTCCGCGATGAGCGTGTCGCCTGCGGTGATGCTCGCGGGCTTCGCCTTTTCCGTCGGCATCGGCATTCTCTCCGGCGTCTATCCCGCGCTGCGCGCGTCGCGGCTCGACCCGATCGAGGCGCTGCGCTACGAATGATTTTTCCGCTTTCCGCCGCGCCGCTCCCGCAATAGAATGCGCGCGGTTATGAATCTGAAAATTGCAGTTCTGCCGGGCGATTACATCGGCCCGGAAGTCATGGACGCGGCGTTGCCGGTTCTCGAAAAAACGCTGAAAAAACACGGGCACGCGCTCGAATGTTCCGTGCATCCCGTCGGCGGCGCGGGAATCGACGCCTGCGGAAAGGCGCTGCCCGACGAAACGCTCGCCGCCTGCGACGCCGCCGATGCGATTCTCTTCGGTTCCGTCGGCGGACCGAAGTGGAAGGACGTTCCTCGCGACGAACAGCCCGAGCGCGGCGCGCTGCTCCCGCTGCGCAAGCATTTCGAGCTCTTCGCCAACGTGCGCCCGGGGCTGCTGCTCCCGTCGCTCGCGCAGGCCTCGCCGCTCGCTCCCGCGCGCATTCCGGACGGGATCGACATGGTCTGCATCCGCGAGCTTACCGGCGGCATTTATTTCGGCCGGCCCAAACAGACGACGACGCTCCCGAACGGCGAGCTCGAAGCCGTCGACACGATGCGCTACCGCACGAGCGAAATCGAGCGCATCACCGACGTCGCCGTCGCCGCCGCGCGCGCGCGGAAACGCCGCACGATTTGCCTCGTCGACAAATCCAACGTGCTCGAAACCTCCGTGCTTTGGAACAAGATCGTCTCCGAACGCGTCGCGAAAACCGCGCCGGACGTCGCGCTGACGCATCTGCTCGTCGACAACGCCGCCATGCAGCTCGTCGCGAATCCGGGGCAGTTCGACGTGCTGCTCACGGAAAACATGTTCGGCGACATCCTTTCCGACGAAATGGCGGTCATCTGCGGCTCGCTCGGAATGCTCGCCTCCGCTTCGATCGGCGCGAAAAAAAACCGCTTCGGCTTCCCGTTCGGGCTTTACGAGCCTTCCGGCGGGAGCGCGCCCGACATCGCCGGGCAGGACAAGGCGAATCCCTGCGCGCAGATTCTTTCCGCGGCGCTGATGCTGCGCTACAGCTTCGGCCTGAATGAGGCCGCCGCGGAAATCGAAGCCGCCGTCCGCTCCGCGATCGACGCGGGAACGCGCACCGCGGACATCGCTTTCGGCGGCGACGCCGTCGGCACCGGGAAAATGGCGGCGGAGATTCTCGCCCGCATCTGAAACGCGCTTGGAGGCGTCGAAGGAAAATCTTCCGGTTCTCGGGCTGCGGGAACGGCTGAAAACCGCCTGTTCCCGCTCCCGCCGCGTCGTCCTGCAGGCGCCGACGGGCTCCGGGAAATCGACGCAGATCCCGCAGATGCTGCTCGACGACGGGCTCGTCCCCGCGGGAAGGCAAATCGTCGTTCTTCAGCCGCGGCGTCTGCCGACGCGGATGCTCGCCGCGCGCATCGCGCGGGAACGCGGGACGCCGCTCGGCGGCGAAGTCGGCTACCGCATCCGTTTCGACCGTATCGAATCCGCGGATACGCGCATCGTCTTCGTCACCGAAGGTCTGCTGCTGCGGCAGCTGCTCGGCGGGAAGGGCGCCGGCGCGGAAAAAATCGGAGCCGTCGTTTTCGACGAATTTCACGAGCGGCATCTGCATTCCGACTTGACGCTCGCGCTCGCGCTGGAGCTCCAGCGCACGACGCGCCCGGATCTGCTCGTCGTCGTGATGTCCGCGACGCTCGACACGGAAGCGTTGGCGCAGTGGCTCGCGCCTTGTGAAACGCTGACGGCGCAGGGGCGCGTTTTTCCGATCGAAATCGAATATTTCTCCGCGCCTCCGTCGGCGGCGGGAACGCGATTCCGCAACGGCTTTCTGCCGCGTCCCGCCGTCTGGGACTGCGCCGCCGCCGCGTTCCGCAAGGCGTTTCGCGAAGAACCGGAAGGCGATTTTCTCGTCTTCATGCCCGGCGTTTACGAAATCACGAAGACGATCGCGGCGATTGCGGGAACGCCGGAGGGCGCGCGCTGCGCCGTGTTCCCGCTCTACGGAGAACTCTCCGCGGAGGCGCAGGACCGCGCCGTCGCTCCCGCGCCCGCGGGAACCCGGAAAGTCGTCGTCGCCACGAACGTCGCGGAAACGTCGCTGACGATTCCCGGCGTGCGCGTCGTCATCGATTCCGGCTTGGCGCGCGTCGCCTGCTACGACCCGCGGCGCGGCATCAACACGCTGCTGATCGAGAACATTTCGCGAAGCTCCGCGGATCAGCGCGCGGGCCGCGCGGGCCGCACGGCGCCCGGACGCTGCATTCGGCTTTGGACGAAAAGCGCGCAGGAATCGCGCCCGGCGCGCGACGTTCCCGAAGTGCGCCGCGTCGAGCTTTCCGAGGCGCTGCTGCTGCTGAAGGCGGGCGGCGTCGAGGATCTCGGCGCGTTCCCGTGGTTCGAAAAGCCCGACGCCGTTTCGCTCGAAAATTCGCTCGCGCTGCTGCGCGAACTCGGCGCGCTCGACGCGGCGGGAGCGCTGACGCGGACGGGCGCGGCGATGGCGCGCTTCCCGCTGCACCCGCGCTTTTCCCGCATGATGATCGCCGCGCGGGAACTCGGCTGCCTGCCGCAGATCGCCGCCGTCGCGGCGCTGGAGCAGGGGCGCGACGTCATGCTCGAACTCGCGGACGGACGCCTCGCGGAAAAGCGCGAAGCGCTGCTCGGGGAATGCGCGGATTCCGATTTCTTTTTGCGTCTGAAACTGCTCGGCATGGCGCGGGAAAAGGGCTTTGAGGCCGATTTCTGCCGGCGCCTCGGCATTCACGCGGGAGCGGCGCGGCAGGCGGATCGGCTCGCCGCGCAGTTTCTGAGAATTGCGGAGGGCGTTTTCGCGCGGGAACGCTCCGCCGGAAATGCTCCGCAAGAAAAACGTTTCCCGACGGAAGAGGCCGTGCGCCGTTGTCTGCTGCTCGGCTTCGTGTCGCAACTGGCTCGCCGCGTCGACGCGGGAACGCTGCGTTGCCGGCTCGTGCACGGCCGCCGCGGCGAGCTGCGCCGCGGGAGCGCCGTGCGGCGCGCGGAGCTTTTCGTCGCGGCGGAAGTGGAGGAAATCCAGACGCGCGGCGACGTCACGGTTTTTCTTTCCATGGCGACGGCCGTCGAAGAGGCGTGGCTCGAGGAATATTTTCCGGACGGATTCGGGCAGCGCGATTCCGTTTCGTTCGATCCCGCGCAGCGGCGCGTGCTGACGCGGCGGGAACGCGTTTTCCGCGGGCTGACGCTCGCGTCTGCGGAGCTGCCCGACGCGCCGAGCGATGCGGCGGCGCGCCTGCTCGCGGAGGAAGTTCTCGCCGGGCGTCTCGCGCTCGAAAAATGGGGCGCGGAGGAGGAAGCCTGGATCCGCAAAGTGAATTTCGCCGCGAAGCATTGTCCGGAGCTCGGAATTTCTCCGATCGACGCGGAGGGGCGGCGGATGCTCGTCGAGGAAATTTGTCTCGGCGCGACGGCTTACCGCGACATTCGCGAGAAGCCGGTGCGGAAAACGCTGCGCGGCTGGCTTTCGCGGGAACAGGAAGCGGCGATGGACGCTCTTCTGCCGGACGCGGTTTCGCTCCCGCGCAAAAGGCATCCCGCGAAAATTTCCTACACGGAGGATTGCGAGGCGGTGATCGGCGCGACCGTGCAGGAGCTTTACGACTGCCCCGGAGAAAAGCTGCGGATTTGCGGCGGGCGCGTGCCGCTCGTCGTCGAAGTGCAGTCTCCCGCGCGGCGCACCGTTCAGCGCACGGCGGACATCGACGCGTTCTGGAAAACGTCCTACGAGCGCGTGAAAAAAGACCTCAAAGGCCGCTATCCCAAGCACGAATGGCGCTGAGTTCTGCGGCGCGTTCCCGCGGGAACGTCATTTGCGGGCTTCGAGGGCTTCCCAGCGTTCGAGCGTGCGCATCAGCTCTTCTTCGATCGCGTCGAGGCGCGCGGCGGCGGCCTTCGCCGCGGCGGGATCGCGGCAGAAATCCGGATCGTTGAGCTTTTCGGCGAGCGCTTTCTGCTCGGCTTCGAGCGCGTCGATCTTCTGCGGAATCGCTTCGTGTTCCCGCGTTTCCTTGTAGGAAAGCTTTTTCTTC
>DVOG01000049.1 GCA_018713755.1 Candidatus Spyradosoma merdigallinarum
CCGCGGATTTCCCGTTGTTCGGCGTCGCGCTCGTCATCGTGATGACGGCGGTGCTGGCGGCGCTCGGCTACATCGTTTTTTCGGACGATCCGCGTTTCGCCGGCCCGCGCGAGAATTTCCGCCTGCTCGTCGGCTGGGAAAAAGAAAACGCCGCGCCTGCGCAGGACGGGAATGCCGCTCCCGCGCCGTCCGCTCCCGCGCGTAAAGAAGAAAAGTCCGCGGAGAAATCCGAACGCGACGCGACCGAGGTTTTCGGCACGAAAACCGTCTGGCGCTGAGCTTTTTCCCGGAAAAAATGATCGACGGTCATTGTCATCTGGACGCGTTCGTCAGGAACGGCGAGCTCGACGCCGTGCTGGAGCGCGCCTCCGCCGCCGGCGTGAACGCCTTCGTCGCGGCGGGAACGAACGCCGAAGACCGCGAAGTTTACCGCGGACTCGCCGAAAAGTTTCCCGGAAAAATTTTTTACGCCGCCGGGCTGCATCCGACCGAGCTCGGCGAGGATTTCGAAGAGCAGCTCGCCGCGCTCGAAGCGTTTTTCGCCGCGGGACCGCGCCTCGCGCCCGTCGCCGTCGGCGAAATCGGGCTGGACGGGCATTGGCTGCCGAAGGACGCGGCGGAGGCGGAGCGCGTCCGCGCGCGTCAGCGCGAAGCGTTCGCGCGGCAGCTGGCATTGGCGAAAAAATGCGCGCTTCCGGTCGTCGTCCATGCGCGGGACGCGTTCCGCGAGGCGGTCGAGACGATCGACGCGTCCGGCGTCGATTGGCGCCGCGTCGTTTTTCACTGCTTCGCCGAGGGCGCGGACGAAATGCGCGAGATTTTCGAACGCGGCGGGCGCGCCTCGTTCACGGGAACGCTGACTTACAAAAACGCGGAAAACGTCCGCGCCGCCGCGCTCGCGCAGGGCGTCGGACGTCTGATGCTCGAAACGGACTGCCCGTATCTCGCGCCGCAGCCGTTCCGCGGCAAGCGCAACGAGCCCGCGCTCCTGCGCGCCACGCTCGATTTTGCCGCCGGGCTCTTCGGCGTTCCCGCCGCTTTTCTCGACGAGAAAACCGAAGAGAACGCGCGCGCGTTTTTCGGCATCTGAGCCGTTTCGTCAAACCGTTTCGAAATCCTTTTTGCGGAACATCAGCAGCGCGGAGTGCGAGACGACGATCAGCGACGAGGCGTTGTGAACAATCGCGCCGGAGACGGGATCGAGCACGCCGGCGGCGCTCAGCACGACCGACGTGAAGTTGATCGCCAGCGAAATTCCGAAGTTGACGCGAATCGTCGTCAGCACGGCTTTCGAGAATTTCAGCAGGCCGGGAACGAGCGCGACGTTGTCGTTGAGAATCGCGACGTCCGCCGTTTCCACCGCGAGCTCAGAGCCGAGCGCGCCCATCGCCGCGGAGCAGTCCGCGGAAGCGAGCGCGGGAGCGTCGTTCACGCCGTCGCCCACCATCAGCACGCGCCGACCGTTCCTGCGGAGCTCGGAAATTTTCGCCGCCTTGTCTTCGGGAAGAAGCTCCGAGAAGACTTCGTCCGCGCCGACGGATGCCCCGATGCGTTTCGCCGCCGCCGCGTTGTCGCCGGTGAGCATGATCGTGCCGACGCCCGCCGCTTTCAGCTTTTCGAGCGTCGGACGCGCGCCGTCGCGCAGCGTGTCGGAAAGCGAGAAAATGCCTTCGAGAGAGGAATCGGCGACGAGGCAGACGAGCGTTTCGCCGCGTTCCCGCCGCTCCCGCGCGAATTTTTCCGCCGCCGCGGGAACGGCGATTTTTTCCTTCGCCAATGCCGCGAAAGAGCAGATGAGAATTTCCTCGTCTCCGACGTCGCAGGAGACGCCGACGCCGGTTTTCGCCGAGATGTTGCGCGCGTCCGGCAGGGAAATGCCCTGCGCCGCCGCGACGATCGCGCGCGCGATCGGGTGCTGCGAACGGCGTTCCGCCGCCGCCGCGAGCGCGAGCATTTCCCGCTCCGAAAGACGCCCGACGGAATGCGTCGCCTCGATTTTCAGCTCGGCGCGCGTCAGCGTTCCCGTCTTGTCGAAGGCGACGGAGTCGACTGAGGCGAGCTTTTCGAGCGCGTCGCCGCTTTTGACGAGGATGCCGCGCCGCGCGGCGTTCCCGACGCCCGCGGCGATCGCGGTCGGCGTCGCCAGCGCGAACGCGCACGGGCAGAAGACGACGAGAATCGTCACGCCGCGGATCAGCGCGGTCAGAAAATCCGTTTCCAAAACGAAACGCGCGAACGCAGCGACGAGAATCGCGCAGACGATCGCCGCGGGAACGATGCGCGCCGCCCAGCGGTCGGCGATGCGCTGGATCGGCGCCTTCTTCGCTTCCGCCTCGCGCACGAGACGAATCAGGCGCGAAATCGTGTTTTCCGCGTTCGGCTTGGAAACGCGGATCGTGAGCGCGCCGGACTGGTTCCACGTTCCCGCGAGCACGGCGTCGCCGACGAATTTGTCCACGGGAACGCTTTCCCCGGTCAGGCTCGCCTGATTGACGGAACTTTCCCCGGCGATGATTTCGCCGTCGGCGGGAATCATGTCGTTCGGACGCACGAAGACGACGTCGCCGCGCGCGAGCTTTTCCGCGGGAACGGTTTCCGTGCCGCCGTCGGCGGTCTTTCTTTCGGCGAGTTTCGGCGCGAGCTTCATCAGCGACTCGATGCCCTTGCGGGATTTTTTCACCGTCCACGCTTCCAGCATTTCGCCCAGCGCCATGAGAAAGGCGATTTCGCCCGCGGCGAAAATGTAGCTGTCGTGCGCGCCGTCGGCGTTCCCGCCGAAGGAGACGAAAATCTGCAGCGCGATTGCCGCGAGAATCGCGACGCTGATCAGCAGCGACGACGTGATTTTCTTGTCGCGGAACAGCGCGCGCCGCGCAGCGTTCAGAATCGGCGCGCCGCAGAGCACGACGGCGATCCACGACGGATCCGTCAGCGGGAAGCCCGGAAAATGCAGCTCGCTTCGCGAAATCGCGAAGCCCGCGATCAGGCTCGCCAGGGAAACGGCGAGAAAGGCGCGCTCCCGCCGGTTCGCCGCTTTTTCTTTCGCCGCGCAGCATCCGCAGGCTGAAGCCTGCGCCGCGGCTTTTATTCTTTCGCAGTTGGGACAACTCATGGCTTTTTTGTTTGATATGGCACATAGGGCTATACCCTATATTGCGCGGGCGCAAGAACTTTTTTCCGGGAGCGCGCTTTGCGTTTTTCCTGCTTTCAAAGCGTCCGTCATCGACGCATAATCGGCGGCGGAATGGACGGATTTTTCGAAAACAGGGAATGGTTCGCGGCCGCGGCGGGGATTCTGCTCGCGGCGGCGGCGCTGGGCTGCGTCTCCGCGCTGCGTTCCCGCGGGAAGGAGCCGGCTTCGCGGGAACGGCTCGGCGTCGCGCTTCTGACGGGGCTGGGCTGGGTTCTGCTGAGTTTCGCGCTGTTTGTCCGCGGGGCGGAGAGCGGGCGTCTTCCCGTGGCGAATCCGTTCGAGATTTTTCAGACGCTGGGCTGGTTCGCCGTTTTTTTCGCGGCGGTTCTCCGTTTCGTCTGGTCGCTGCGCGTTCCCGCGTTTTTCGCCGCGGGCGCGGCGGGAGCGCTCTGCGCGCTGGGCTTCGCGAACGTCGGGCTTTGGGACGCGGCTCCGCCGGCGGCGTCGGCGTTTCTTGCGGGAACGCCTTGGGCGGCGGCGCACGCGTGCTTTGCGACGGTCGGCTTCGCGTGCTTTTCCGCGGCGGGCGTCGTGTGGTGTCTTTATCTGATTCAGCATTCCGCGCTGCGGCGGAAGCGGACGCATCCGTTTTTTTCGCGGCTTCCCGACTTGGCTTCGCTCGATCGCATATCGGGGCGTCTGTGTTCGGCGGGCGTCGCGGTGTTCGGCGCGGGAGCGGCTCTCGGCGCGGCGATTCTCTTGGGCGGCGGGCGGCTCGGCTCGACGCTCGCGGCTTACAAGACGGCGTTTTCCTGCGCGCTGTTTCTGGGATTTCTCGGGCTGACGCTGCTGCGGCGGAAGAACGGAATCTCCGCGCCGAAATTCGCGCGCGCTGGGCTGGCGCTTCTTTTGGCGGGCATCGTTTTTCTCGGCGGCATCGCGTGCGTGCGCGCCGCGGCGGAAAAAAGCGGCGGGAGCGGCCCCGAAGCGCCGAGCGCGGCGGAGGAGGCGCAGGTTTCGCGATGAACGTTCCGCGTTCGCGGCTTTTCGCCTTGTCGTGCAATTTCCGCACGGCTCCTCTTCCCGTGCTGGAGCGGCTTTCCGTCCCGCGGGAACGGCTCGCGCGGCTTTACGCGGAAGGCGCGTTTTCCGCGTTCGAGGAATGCGTCGCGCTTTCGACCTGCAACCGCGTGGAGCTTTACGTTGCGGGGACGGACGCTCCCGCCGAAAAAGCCGCTGCGGCGCTGGCGAAAATTTCCGGGCTGGCGCCGGAAGAAATTCTGCGCAGCGCGGCGACGTTTTTCGACGCCGAAGCGGCGCGGCATCTTTTCGAAGTCGCGGCGGGGCTGGATTCGCGCATGGTCGGCGAGGCGGAAATTCTCGGGCAGGTCAAGCAGGCCTACGAGACGGCGCTCGCGGCGGGAACGCCGGGCGCGGCGCTCAACCGCGTTTTCCAGAAAAGTTTTCAGGCGGCGAAATGGGCGCGCGCGAACACGGGCATCGCGGCGGGGCAAGTGAGCGTCGGGAACGTCGCCGTCGAGCTCGCGTCGCGCGTTTTCGGGGATTTGTCGCGCTGCGTGGTGCTCGTCGTCGGCACGGGCGAAGCGGGACGCAAGACGGCGCAGGCGTTCATTTCCCGCGGCGCGGGAACGGTGCTCGCGGCGAGCCGAAGCTTCGAGCGGGCGCGCGCTTTCGCGGCGGAAATCGGCGCGGGAGCGGTCGCGCCGGACGCGCTGTCCTCGCGCGCGGTGCGGGCGGACATCGTCGTCGGCTGCGCGGGCGTTTCCGAACCGTTGCTTTCGGAGAGCGCGCTGCGGGAAATTTTGCGTTCCCGCGCGGGGCGGCCGCTTTTTCTGATCGATTTGGGCATGCCGCGGAATTTTCCCGCGGGCGTGGAGTCCGACGAGCTTTGGCTTTACGGTCTGGAGGATTTGGCGGAAATCGCCGACGAAAATCTTTCCGCGCGGGAACGCGAGGCGGAGGTCTGTCGGGAAGAGCTCGCGCGGCGCGCGCGGCGGGTTTTCGAGGGCTTGGAGAAACGCTGAATTTTTCCGCGCGGCGGCGGGAACGGCGCTCCCGCGGTCGACTTCGTCTTTTTCTTTTCGCGGCGAAAACCGGACATGAGAAAAATCATCCACATCGACATGGACGCGTTTTACGCGTCGGTCGAGCAGCGCGACGATCCGGCGCTGCGCGGGAAGCCCGTCGCGGTGGCGCGCGACGCGTCGCGCTGCGTGGTCACGACGGCGAGCTACGAGGCCCGGCGCTACGGCGTGCGCTCCGCGCTTTCGGTGGCGACGGCGAAGCGGCTTTGCCCGCGGCTGATTTTCGTGCCGCCGCGTTTCGACGTCTACAAGCGCGTTTCGGCGCAGATTCGGGAAATTTTTCGCCGCTACACGGACCTGGTCGAGCCGCTTTCGCTGGACGAGGCGTATCTCGACGTCACGCATTCGCCGAGCGGGAAAACGGCGACGCAGATCGCGCGGGAAATACGCGCCGCGATTCGCTCGGAATTGGGGCTGACGGCATCGGCGGGCGTTTCGTTCAACAAATTTCTGGCGAAAGTCGCCTCGGATCTGCGCAAGCCCGACGGGCTTTCGCGGATTTTGCCTAAGGACGCGCCGGCGTTCATCGACGCGCTTCCCGTCGAAAGTTTTTTCGGCGTCGGGCCGGCGACGGCGAAAAAAATGCACGCGTTGGGCATCGCGTCGGGTCGGGATCTGCGCGCGCGTTCCCGCGAGGAGCTCATGCGGCATTTCGGGAAGACGGGCGCGTGGTTTTTCGAAATCGTGCGCGGGAACGATTCGCGACCCGTCGAATCGAGCCGCGAGCGCGTTTCGCTTGGCATCGAGGACACGTTCCCGCGCGACGCGGTCGGCGTTTCCTCCTGCGCGGAGGAGCTGAGGATTCTCGCGCGGCGGCTGGAGGAGCGGCTTTCGCGCGCGAATTTTTCCGGTTACACGCTGACGCTGAAAATCAAGTTCGCGGATTTCGTGCAGATGACGCGCGCGCGGACGCGGGACCGCGTGTGGACGGACGCGGAGGACATTTTCCGCGGCGCGGAAAAGCTGCTCGAGGAGCATTTGCCGCCGGGACGCCCCGTGCGGCTGCTGGGCATCACGATTTCGCATGCCGCTCCCGTCGCGCGGGAAGAGGGCGCCGCGCGCGTCTGCGGCGGAAACGGGCAGCTTTATTTCGACGGATTCTGAGGCGCGGGAACGCGGACGGAAGAAAAAAAAACGCGCGGGAACGCGCTTGTCGCGGCACGATTTTTGCTGATAGTCTCTTTCGGATAAAAAAAATTTGCGATGAGTTACATTATTCCCAGCGTCGTCGAACGCGACGCCCGCGGCGAAAGGTCGTGGGACATTTACAGCCGTCTGCTCAAGGACCGCATCATTTTTCTCGGCTCGCCGATTTACGACGAGGTGGCGAACGCCGTCATCGCGCAGATGCTTTTTCTGCAGATGGAAGACCCGAAGAAGGACATCCACGTCTACATCAATTCTCCGGGCGGGAGCGTGACGGCGGGCATGGCGATTTACGACACGATGCAGTTTCTGAAATGCGACGTGGTCACGTACTGCGTGGGCATGGCGGCGTCGATGGGCACGGTGCTGCTCGCCGGCGGCACGAAGGGCAAGCGTTACGCGCTGCCGAATTCGAGCGTGATGATTCACCAGCCGAGCGGCGGCGCGGGCGGACAGGCGTCGGACATTTCGATCGCTGCGAAGGAAATCCTGCGCTGGCGCGAAACGCTGAACCGCGTGCTCGCCAAGCACACGGGAAAAAGCGTCGAGCAAATCGCCAAGGATTCCGACCGTGACCATTACATGACGGCGCAGGAAGCGCTCGAATACGGCATCGTCGACAAGGTGATTTCTCCCAAGGCGTGATTTTCCGTCGCGCGGGAACGCGGCCTCGGAGCCGTTCCCGCGCGTGGCGGAGTTCCTTCTTTTTTTTCAGAATTTTCAGACCATGGCGAAAGACGAACCCAGATGCGCTTTTTGCGGGCGTTCCCGCAGCGACGTCGGCATCCTGATTCTCGGCCCGGACGGAGTGAACATCTGCGACGAGTGCGCGAAGCTCTGCGTGGAGATGACCGAAAGCCAAAGCGCGCGGAGAAACGCCGCCGCCGAGCCCATGACGCCGGCGAAAGTCGCCGCGACCGCCGCGAAGCTGCGCGCCGAAAAGACGCCGGAACCCGAGCCGCTCAAGCCGATCGCGCTGAAGAAGCCGGCGGAAATCCGCGCCGTGCTCGACGATTACGTCATCGGGCAGGACCAGGCGAAGAAAGTCCTCTCCGTCGCCGTCTACAACCACTACAAGCGGCTGAACGACAAGCTTTTCGGCGGCGTTCCCGCGGAAGCGCGCGGAGAAAAGCCCGCCGCGGCGGATCTCGAAAACGTCGAAGTCGAAAAAAGCAACATCCTCGTCATCGGCCCCACCGGCTGCGGGAAGACGCTGCTCGCGCGGACGCTCGCGCGCGTGCTCGACGTGCCGTTCGCGATTGCCGACGCGACGACGCTGACGCAGGCGGGCTACGTCGGAGAGGACGTGGAAAACATTCTCGTGCGGCTTCTGCAGGCTGCCGACGGCGACGCGAAGCGCGCGGAAACGGGCATCGTCTACGTCGACGAAATCGACAAAATCGGGCGCAAGGGCGACTCGGCGTCTCTCACGCGCGACGTTTCCGGCGAGGGCGTTCAGCAGGCGCTGCTGAAAATCATCGAAGGCACGCTCAGCAACGTTCCGCCCAACGGGGGGCGCAAGCATCCGGACCAAAAATACGTGCAGATCGACACGTCGAACATTCTGTTCATCTGCGGCGGCGCGTTCGTGGGCCTGGATCGCATCATCGGCGCGCGCATCGGGAACAAATTTCTCGGCTTCGACGTTTCGGAAAAGACGGGAGCGACGCTTTCCGCCGAGCAGATCATGGCGGAGCTTCAGCCGGAAGATCTGTTCGAATTCGGAATGATTCCGGAGTTCATCGGGCGGCTTCCCGTCGTCTCCGCGCTTTCGCAGCTGCGGGAGAAAGACTTGGAGCACATTCTGACGCAGCCGAAGAACGCGCTGACGAAGCAGTACCGCAAGCTTTTCGCGATGGAAGGCGTCGAGCTCGTCTTCGAGGAAGGCGCGGTCGCCGCCGTCGCGGAAAAGGCGATCGCGCTCGGCACGGGAGCGCGCGGACTGCGTTCGATCCTCGAAAAAATCATGCTCGACACGATGTACGAGCTGCCGAACCGCGGGAACGCCAAGCGCGTCGTCGTCTCGGCGGACGTCATCCGCGGGAACGCTTCGCCGCGAATCGAGTGAGCGCGGGAACGGACGGTTTTTCCGCGGGAAGAAAGCGTTCCCGCGCGACGGCGGCGTTTCCTGTTTGCGCGGAAACGCCGCGCGTGCTTTAATGATTTTTTCCGAAAAATTCCGCATCATGATTTCACAAGACATCCGCACGCATCATACGCTCGCCTGCATTTGGGATTTCGACAAGACGCTGACGCCGGGCTACATGCAGTCGCCGCTGTTTCAGGAATACGGGATCGACGAGGCGGCGTTCTGGACGGAAGTCAACCGTCTGCCGGAAATTTACGCGCAGCGCGGCGTTCACGTTTCGAAGGACACGGTTTACCTGAATCATTTGCTCAGCTACGTGAAGAACGGGCCGCTGAAAGGTCTTTCCAACAAAAAGCTGCGCGAGCTCGGCGCGAAGATTCAGCTTTGCCCGGGCGTTCCCGCCGTGTTCGGCAAGCTCCGCGATTACGCGAAGAAGCTCGGCGAGGAATTCTGCCTCGACATCGACTTGGAGCATTACATCGTGAGCACGGGGCTGGCGGAGATGATCCGCGGGAGCGCCGTCGCCGCGCACGTGGACGGCATTTACGGCTGCGAGTTCATCGAACAGCCGCTTCCGCCGCACTACACGGAACAGGACGAGCTCGCGCTCGCCCTGCCTTCGGAAATTTCCCAAATCGGCGTGATGGTGGACAACACGATCAAGACGCGCTTCATTTTCGAAATCAACAAAGGCTCCAACAAAAATCCGGAAATCGACGTGAACGCGGTCGTGCGCGCGCAGGACCGGCGCGTGCCCTTCGAAAACATGGTTTACGTCGCGGACGGGCCGAGCGACGTTCCCGTGTTTTCCGTCGTGCGCAAAGGCGGCGGTTTCGCCTACGCCGTTTATTCCGAAAACGACCGCGCCGAACGCCGCCAGAACGACGCGCTGCTGGAATGCAAGCGCGTGAACGGCTACGGACCGAACGATTACCGCGAAGACCGCTTTTCTTTCGATTGGCTCTGCATGCGCATCGAAGACATCATCGGGCGCATCGACAAAGCGCGCGCGTTCGCCGTCGAGTCGAGCGTCGCCCGGCCGCCGCGGCATCTTCACGCGGAGACGCCGCCCGTCGGTCCCGCGGAGGAAAGCGCGGGAGCGTCGCCCGAACAACCGTCTCTTTTCTGAAAATGGCGGCCTCGAAAAAAAAGCCCTCGCCGCAGCGCGGCGTGAACGCGGAAAAATCCTCCGCGCGCCGGGCGCAGAACGGCGGCTTTAACTGCACGAAGCGTCCGTTGTTTTTCGCGCTCGCGCTGCTTGCGGGCGTCGTGCTGCTCGCGACGCTGCTGTCTTACGAAAACGGCCAGCCCTTTTTCGGGAACGAATCCTGGCTGAAGAACCTCGTCGTCACGACGGAAACGGGGGAGGCGAATCCGATGGGCAAGCTCGGCGCGACTTTCGCCGTCGTCGCGTTCAACCTTTTCGGGCTGACGGCATTCATGCTGCCGGCGTTTCTGTTTCTTTTCGCCTACTACATGATGAGTTTCCGCGCGGACATTTCGCTGACGTGGAAAACGTTCTTGATGTTTCTCGCGCTGCTTTCCGGCGCGGCGCTGCTGGAAATCCTTCCGAAAGACCTCGTCGGCTTCGATCCCGAAGCCGGAGAAAATCCCCGCATGCCCAGCCTCGGCGGACCCGGCGGTCGGCTCGGAAAATTTCTTTTCAACGAAGTGCTTTGTCCGATCATCGGAACGGCCGGGAGCGCGGTGTTTCTCTCTTTGTTGTATCTTTTCTGCGTGCTCGGGCTGATCGTCGCCGCGCCGCAGCGGACTCTCGCCGACGCCGTGGACGCCGCGGTCGGCCTCGTGCGCGGGTATTTCGAGAAGCGGCGGCAATGGCGGGAACACCAGGCGCTCCGCCGCGAAGCGCAGCGCAAGGCGCAGCTCGCCGCGCAGGAACAGCTGCGCAAGAACAAGGAAGCCGCGGAAAGGGAAGCGCAAAACGCCGCCGTTTCCGCCGAAAGCGAAGTCTCCGAGGATGAGCCTGACGCCGCGCCGCAAAACGCCGTTCCCGCGGAATTTTCCGGCGCGGAAACCGAGGATGAGGACTTTTCCGGCGTTCCCGTCGCCGACGACGCGATTCCCGCGCCCGCCGCTCCCGTGCTGGAGGAAATTCCCGACGGCGCGACGCTCACGCCGATCGATTTCGACGCGGAAAACGAAGAGCCGCTTTCCGCCGCGCCGGAAGGTGCTGAAGCTGACGCTCCCGCCGAAAACGCCGCATTGCCCGCGGGAACGCTCAAGGTCGTCGCCGCGGAAACGCTCGAGCGCGCGGAGGACGCCGACGCCGTTCCCGCGCGCGGCGATTACGTGTTCCCGCCGCTGGATTTGCTTGCCGCGCCCAAGCCGGAAGCGCTCGAACAGACGGAAGACTACGAGGCGCGCGGGCAAATCATCATCAACGAGCTCGCCAACTTCAAGTGCCCCGCGACGCTTTCCTCCGCGCAGGTCGGCCCGACGATCACGCGCTACGAAATCAAGCCCGGCGCGGGCGTGAAGGCGGAACGCATTCTCAATTTGCAGAACAACGTCGCGATGGCGCTGCAGGCGCAGTCCGCCCGCTTGGCGAGCGTTCCCGAACACGGCACGATCGGCATCGAGGTCCCGAACAAAAAAGCCAAGCCCGTGCTGATTCGCGAAGTGCTCGAATCCAAGGCGTGGCACGAAAACAAAATGGAAATTCCCGCCGTGCTCGGAAAGGACGTCACGGGAAAGCCCGTGCTGATCGATCTCGCGAAAATGCCGCACGGGCTGATTGCCGGCTCGTCCGGTTCGGGGAAATCCGTCTGCCTCAACGGCATCATCACGTCGATTCTTTACCACGCTTCGCCGGAAGAAGTGCGGCTCGTCATGGTCGACCCGAAAGTCGTCGAGCTCAAAGTCTACAACGACGCGCCGCACATGCTCATTCCCGTCATCACCGACATGAAGCGCGCTCCCGGCGCGCTGAAGTGGCTGATCGACGAAATGGAGCGGCGCTACCTGCTGCTGGAGGAAGCCGGCGTGCGCAACATCGTCGGCTACAACGCGAAAATCGAAAAGGACAAGGCGGAAGCCGCGCGCCTCGCCGAGCTCGCCGCCGCGTCGGAAAACGGGAACGCGTTCGAGGGCGTGCAGAATCTTTCTCCGGAGGAAAAAGCCGCCGCCGTTCCCGCCGAGATTTCCGTGCCGCGCGACGAAGGCGTGCTCGACGAGCTGCGCGGGAAGAAAAAACTTTCCTACATCGTCTGCATCATCGACGAGTTCGCCGACATCATGGCGCAGAACGCGGCGGAAATCGAGACCGGCGTCGCGCGGCTCACGGCGAAGGCTCGCGCCGCGGGCATCCACCTCATCCTCGCGACGCAGCGCCCGGACGCGAAAACCGTGACCGGGCTGATCAAGGCGAACTTGGGCACGCGCATTGCGCTGCGCGTCACGTCGGGAACGAATTCGCGCATCATTCTCGACGAAGTCGGCGCGGAAACGCTCATCGGCAAGGGCGACATGCTCGTGCTCGGTCCCGGGTCTCCGTTCCCGCAGCGCGCGCAGGGCGTCTGGGTCTCCGAGGAGGAAATCGAAAACATCGTGCATTTTCTCGCCGAAAAGAACGGCAAGCCGAAATACGCGGACGACGTGACGAGCGCAATCGACAGCTACGCCGCCGAGGACGACGACGACGGCGCCGGCGGCGGGAACGGCGTTTCCGATTCGCGCGACGAGCTCGTCGGCAAGGCGTGGGACGTGATTCGCACGACGAAGCGCGCGTCCATTTCCAACCTGCAGCGCAAGCTCGGGATCGGCTACAACCGCGCGGCGAAAATCATCGACATTCTCGAAGAGCAGGGACGAATCGGCCCGGATCTCGGTCCGAACAAGCAGCGCGAAATTTACGAGTGAGCGCCGGCGGGAACGCCGCGGGGCGCGATTCGCGCGTCGGTTTCCCGGCGGAAACGAAAAAGAAAAGCTTCGCGAAGCCGAGACCTCGCGAAGCTTTTTTTTCCGTCGGCGGGAACGCCGCGGCTCAGGATTTTTTCTTCTGATAGAAGATGACGCAAGCGAGCGGCGGCAGATTGATTTCGATGGAATAGGGGCGCCCGTTCCATTCTTTCTTTTCCGCTTTCACGCCGCCGAAATTTCCTTGCCCGGAGCCGCCGTAGCATTCGGCGTCGGAGTTGAAAATTTCCGCCCAGAAGCCGCCGGCGGGAACGCCGATGCGGTAGGTGCGCTGCACGGGGGTGAAGTTGCAGGCGACGACCCACGTCGTCGCGCCGTCCGCGCCTTTGCGCAGGTAGGTGAGCACGGAGTTGTCGCCGTCGTTGGCGTTGATCCATTCGAAGCCGCGGTAATCCTGGTCGAGCGCGGCAATCGTCGGCTCGGAGGCGTAGAGCTTGTTCAGGTCGCGCACGGCACGGCGGACGCCTTCGTGGTCGATGTATTTGAGCAGGTGCCAGTCGAGCGAAGCGTCGTAGCGCCATTCCCGCGACTGTCCGAATTCTCCGCCCATGAAGAGCGTTTTTTTGCCGGGCCATGTCCACATGTAGCCGAAGAGCGCGCGCAGGTTCGCCGCCTTCGAGGGCATGTCGGGTTGCGGCATTTTGTTGATCAGCGACGCTTTGCCGTGCACCACTTCGTCGTGCGAAAGCGCGAGCATGAACTTTTCGGAATACTGGTAAAGCATCGCGAAAGTCAGCTTGTTGTGGTTGAACTTGCGGTTGATCGGGTCTTCCTTCATGTAGGCGAGCGTGTCGTGCATCCAGCCCATCGCCCATTTGAAGTCGAAGCCCAAGCCGTAGTCCTTCGTCGAGCGCGTGACGCCGGCGAACGAAGTCGATTCTTCCGCGATCGTGATCGCTCCCGGATGGTAGCTGTGAACGAGGTCGTTCGTCGTGCGCAGGAAATCGATCGCTTCGAGATTTTCTTTCCCGCCGTAGCGGTTCGGGATCCATTCGCCGTCTTTGCGGGAGTAATCGAGATAAAGCATCGCGGCGACGGCGTCCACGCGCAGCCCGTCCACGTGGAAGCGGTCGAGCCAAGAAAGCGCGCTCCCGATGAGGAATCCGCGGACTTCGCAGCGCCCGTAGTTGAACACGAGCGTTCCCCAGTCCGGCTGCGTGCCCTGGCGCGGGTCGGCGTGTTCGTAAAGATGCGTGCCGTCGTAGCCGGCGAGCGCGAACGCGTCGCGAGGGAAGTGCGCGGGAACCCAGTCGATGATGACGCCGATGCCGTTCTGGTGCAGCGTGTCGATCATCGCCATGAAATCTTCCGGCGTCCCGTAGCGGTGCGTCGGCGCGTAGAAGCCCGTGACCTGATAGCCCCACGACGGCGGGAACGGGTATTCCGTCGGCGGGAGCATTTCCACGTGCGTGAAGCCCATCTCCTTGCAGTATTCCGAGAGCTGGACGCCGAGCTCGCGGTAGTTCAGCGGGCGGTTCCCGTCTTCGGGAACGCAGCGCCACGAACCGAGATGGACTTCGTAGACGGAAACGGGCTTTTCCTGCCAGTTCGTCGCGTCGCGCGTCTTCAGCCATTTTTCGTCATGCCATTTGAAGGCGGAAATGTCGGCGACGATCGAGGCGTTGTTCGGCGGCGGCTCGAACGAAATCGCGTAAGGGTCGATTTTGCAGTAGGGCGTCGGGTCCTGCTGGTTGAGAATTTCGTATTTGTATTTCGTTCCCGCGCCGACGCCGGGAATGAAGATTTCCCAAATGCCGGACGCGCCGAGCATGCGCATCGGGTGATAGCGTCCGTCCCAGCCGTTGAAGTCTCCGACGACGGAAACGCGCCGCGCCGACGGCGCCCAAACGGCGAACGACGTGCCTTTGACGCCGCCGAGTTCCCGCACGTGCGCGCCGAGCTTCATGTAGACGCGGTGATCCGTGCCCTGATTGATCAGGTAAAGATCGTCTTCGGAAATCGTCGGCAGAAAGCAGTAGGGGTCGAAAATTTCATGCGTTTCGCCGGAATAGCTTTCGACCGCGAGGCGGTAGGCGAAAATTTCCTTCGTGCGCGGGAGCCACAGCTCGAAAAAGCCGTCCTCGGTCAGGCGCGGCATTTCCGTGCGCTTTTTCGTTTTGACGTTGACGAGTTCCGCGTTCTTCGCGTCGCGCAGGTAGGCGCGGACGACGATGCCGGTCTTCCCGTCGACCTCGGCGCGGTGCATGCCGAGAAAATCGTGCGGGCGCGACTGGACGACGCTGGTGAACGACTGCAGTTCAGCTTCGGAGATAATCATAAGCGAAGAAACGAATCTGATGAGGGTTTGGGGTTGGGCTATGACGATGAATGAACGGCGCCGCGGAAGGCGGCGACAACGCAGAAAGTTTGCCGTTCCCGCCTGCGCAGCGCAAGCAAATTAACGCCGCCGCGCGGGACCGGCGGCGATTTTTTTCCGCGGGAACGACGAAAAAACGCGCGAAGCGTTCCCGCGTGCTTTTTCTTTCATTTCGCGGGAACGGTCAGCGCTTTCTTCAGCGCGTCCGAACCGTAGTAATCTTCTTTTTTGAGCCGCATCGCCTGCGCGCCGATTTCTCCGAGCGCGTATTCCGCGTCGGCGCCGCGGGCTTCCGGCGTAGGCGCGAGCGCGTCGAATTTCGCGGAAAGCGCGGAAAAGCGCTGCGCCGCGAGGTCGGCGGATGCGCGGTCCCGCGCCGCGCCGAGCGCTTCGGCCATCGCCTGCGCCGCTTCGATGCGGGTCTGCGGCTCCCCGTCGGAGCAGGCGCTTTGCGCGAGCGCGGCGACGGCGGCGAAGAGGAGGGCGGAGAAAAATTTCGCTTTTTGCATGGCGGACGATTGTTTCGGAATTTCCTTTCGAGTCAAGACAACATTGAAGCCGTCCGCGTTCCCGCGGGAACGCATTTTTGCAGTTGAGGTGCGCGGAAAAAACGGTTTTACTGCCCAACGCTTCGCTTTCCGCATGGGGCGCGATCGCGGAGCGACGAAAAAGCGACCTATGAATTGGCTGACAGATTTGTTCATGAACGATGTGGACGGCGTGGCTCACACCGTCCTGATGTTCGCGCTCGTCATCGCGATCGGGATACCGCTCGGACGCGTGAAGGTGTTCGGGGTTTCCCTCGGCGTCACGCTCGTGCTCTTCGTCGGGATTCTGCTCGGACAGCTCGGCTTCAAGATCAACGACCACGTTCTCCACTTCGTGAAAGAGTTCGGGCTGATTCTGTTCGTCTTCTCGATTGGTCTGCAGGTCGGCCCCGGCTTTTTCGCCTCGTTCAAAAAAGGAGGCATGCTGATGAACGGGCTCGCGGCTTCGGTCGTGCTGCTCGGCGTGCTCATGACGCTGCTTTTCCATTTCATCACGAACATTCCGATGCCGACGATGGTCGGCGTGCTTTCCGGCGCCGTGACGAACACGCCCGGGCTCGGCGCCGCGCAGCAGGCGCTCGCCGAAATCATCCGGACGAATCCCGAGGCGAAGGCGGATCTCATCGCCCAGGCGGGCGGCGTTCCCGCGGGAACGTCTCCGGACGGCGTCATCGAGCAGCTCGCGGGAACGCTCGGGCAGGGCTACGCGTGCGCGTATCCGCTCGGCGTCGTCGGCATCATTCTTTCGCTGCTGATCGTTCGCGCCGTCTTCAAAATTTCCTTCGACCGCGAAACGCGCGCGCTGCGCGCGACGAATCCGACGAGCGGCGACAACTCGACCGCCGTCACGATCGACGTGCAGAATCCCGCCGTCGTCGGCAAAACGATCGCGGAAGTTTCGAAGCTCGCGAAATGCCGCTTCGTCATTTCCCGGCTTCGCCGCGGGAACAATCCTCCGGTGTTGCCGACCGGGAGCACGCGGATTGAGCTGGGCGACCGCCTGCTGGTGATTTCCGCGAAGGAAGACGCGGGAACGATCGAGGCCTTTTTCGGAAAAGTCGTCAACTGGGGCGTCGAAGACTGGGATCACATCAAGTCGGCGATCGTGCGGCGGCGCATCATCGTGACGCGCGAAAGCATGAACGGGCGTCCGCTCGGCCGGCTCGACGCCTACACGTCGATGGGCGTCGCCATCACGCGCATCAACCGCGCCGGCGTCGTGCTGATCGCGAATCCGACGCTGCGGCTGCAGATCGGCGACCGCGTGAACGTCGTCGGCCCCGAGCACGCGATCAACGAAGTCGAAAAAATGCTCGGGAACGAGCTGAAGCGGCTCGACCACCCGAATCTCGTTTCTCTGTTTCTCGGCATCGCGGTCGGCGTGCTTTTCGGGAGCATTCCTTTCGCGGTTCCGGGGCTTTCCCAGCCGCTGAAACTGGGGCTTGCGGGCGGTCCGCTCATCGTCGCGATTCTGCTCGGCTGCTGGGGCTACAAGTCGCACCTCATCACGTACACGCCGATTGCGGCGAACTTGATGATCCGCGAAATCGGGATTCTGCTTTTCCTCGCGAGCGTCGGCATCGGCGCCGGGAACGGCTTCCTCGAAGCGGTGCTCGGCGGCGGCTACTGGTGGGTGCTGATCGGCTTCTGCATCACGCTCGTGCCGCTGCTCGTCGTGGGCTTCGTCGCGCGCGGCGTCTTCAAGCTGAATTATTATTCGATTCTCGGCCTCGTCGCGGGAGCGACGACGGATCCGCCCGCGCTCGCCTACGCGAACAGCGTCGCGCAGAACGAAGCGCCGAACGTCGCCTACGCGACGGTTTACCCGCTGACGATGTTCCTGCGCGTGCTGACGGCGCAGCTGCTGATTCTGATTTTCTGCGCGTAGTTTTTCGCTTAGGCGAAAAAGAAAAAACGCTCCCGCGGCGAATTCCCGCGGGAGCGTTTTTGTCGCCGCGGGAACGCTCGCGAAAAATTTCCGTTTCCGGGGAGAAAAAAAAAGCTTGCTTTCCGTGCGGGAAAAAGACATTTTCTCCCTCACTTTTCGTTTCGGCGAAAAGCTTCGGACGGGACGCTAGCTCAATGGTAGAGCAGTTGCCTTTTAAGCAATTGGTTCGGGGTT
>DVOG01000050.1 GCA_018713755.1 Candidatus Spyradosoma merdigallinarum
TTCCCGCGCTTTACCGCCTTTTCAAAAGGCTGGACTTTTCGAAGCTCATCGAAAAGTGGAAGCTCGCTCCCGCGGACGAATCCGACGACGGCGGCCTGCCGCTTTTTTCCGCGGGAACGCCGGAAAGAACCGAGGACGCGTCGGCGAAAGGCGGCGCGGAAAACGCCGCTTCCGTCGCTCCCGCGGAACTTCTTTCCCGCTGCGAAGCGGCGGAGCGCGTCTGCGTGTTTTTCGACGCGAAGGCGGAAAATCCTTTTTCGGAAATTTCCGTCGCCGCGGGAACATTCGAGGCGACGGTTTCCGCGGCGAATTCTTCCGCGGAAGAATATCGCGCCTTTCTCGAAAAATTTTTCGGCGGGAACGTCAGAAAAGCCGCGCACGACGTGAAGTCCGCGATGCGCGCCTGCCTCGCCGCCGGGCTGCCCGCGGAAGGCTTCGTCTTCGACACGGCGCTCGCCGCCTATTTGCTCGCTCCGACGGAGGCGCCCGCGGCGCTGCCCGGCGAGACGGGAACGGCGCGCGCGCGTGCCGTCGAAGCGCTTTGCTTCGCTCAGGAACCGGAGCTCGAGCGCCTCGGGCTCGCGAAGCTTTTCCGCGAAATCGAGCTCCCGCTTTGCCGCGTTCTCGCGGAAATGGAGTGCGGCGGCATCGCCGCGGACAAGGAAAAGCTTCTCCGCTTTTTCGCGGAAATGGAAGCGCGCGCGGCAACGGCGCAGCGCGAAGTTTTCGCCCTCGCGGGAACGGAATTCAACATCAATTCCACGAAGCAGCTCGGCGAAGTGCTGTTCGAAAAGCTCGGCCTGCCGGTTTTCAAAAAGACGAAGACGGGCTATGCGACGGGCGCCGAGGCGCTGAAGGAGCTGGAGCCGCTGCATCCCGTCGTCGGTAAAATCGGCGAATTCCGCCAGTTCACGAAACTGAAGACCATCGTCGACGGGCTGATCGCCGCCGTCGGAAACGACGGGCGCATCCGCACGACGTTCAACATGACGGCGACGGCGACGGGGCGGCTCAGCTCGTCCGAGCCGAATTTGCAGAACATCCCGACGCGCGGCGCGCTCGGGACGGAAATCCGGCGCATGTTCGTCGCCGCTCCCGGGAACGTGCTCGTCGACGCGGATTACTCGCAGATCGAGCTGCGCGTGCTCGCGCACGTCTCCGGCGACGCGGAAATGCAGCGCGCTTTCCGCGAAGGCGAGGACATTCACGCGTTCACCGCATGCCGGATTTTTCATGCGGAGCCGGAGCAGATCACGCCGCAGATGCGCCGTTGCGCCAAGGCGGTGAATTTCGGCATCGTCTACGGCATCGGCGAATTTTCGCTCGCGCAGGACTTGGGCATTCCGCGCAAAGAGGCGAAGCGCTACATCGAAAGCTATCTCGAAAAGTATTCCGGCGTGCGCGAATACATGAAGAGCGTCGTGGAAAAAGCGCGGGAAGACGGTTTCGTCTCCACGCTCCTCGGCCGCCGCCGCGCGATGCCCGAGCTGGCGTCGTCCAACCGCAACGTGCGCGCGTTCGGCGAACGCGTCGCGCTCAACGCGCCGATCCAGGGAACGGCGGCGGACATCATCAAAATCGCGATGCTCAACGTCGCCCGCCGTCTGAAAAAAGACGTTCCCGCGGCGAAGCTCGTGCTGCAGATTCACGACGAGCTGCTCGCGGAAGTTCCCGCCGACGCCGCGGAAACCGCGAAGCGTCTGCTTTCGGAAGAAATGGAAAAGGCGTTCCCGCTCGCCGTTCCGCTCGTCGCGGAAGCTTCCGTCGGCGCGAACTGGGCGGACGCGAAATGAGCCGCGCCGCGGAAAGCGAATTCACATGGCGGAAATTCTGACATCGTCGGATGCCGATCTTCGGCGCGCGGGAGCGCTGCTGCGCGCGGGCGAACTCGTCGCCGTGCCCACGGAAACGGTCTACGGACTCGCGGCGAACGCTTTTCGCGACGATTCCGTGCGGCGGATTTTCGAGGCGAAGGCGCGCCCGTTCATCGACCCGCTGATCGTGCACGTGCATTCGCTCGAACAGGCGGGAACGCTCGCCGACGTTTCGCATCCGTTCGTCAAAAAACTCGCCGACGCCTTTTGGCCGGGACCGCTGACGCTCGTGCTGCCGAAGAAAAGCTGCGTTCCCGACGCGGTGACCGCGGGCGAGCCGACCGTCGCCGTGCGCATGCCCGCGCATCCGCTGATGCGGAAAATCCTGCGCGCCGCGGACGTTCCGCTCGCCGCCCCGAGCGCGAATCCTTTCGGCTACGTCAGTCCGACGACGGCGCGGCACGTGCAGGATTCGCTCGGAACGCGCATCGCGTGGATCGTCGACGGCGGGCCCTGCGTCTGCGGCGTGGAGTCGACCATCGTTTTCGTCGCGGACGAGCCGCGGCTGCTGCGCCCCGGCGTGATTACGCGGGAACAGCTCGAAGCCGTTCTCGGCGTTCCCGTTACCGCGGGAAAAGGGCATATGGAAAAACTCGCCGAAGCGGGAACGCCGCGCGCGCAGCTTGCGCCGGGAATGCTGAAAAAGCATTACAGCCCGCGCGCCGTCGTGCGCCTTTTCGATTTCGGCGGGAACCCGCCGGACGTTTCGTCTGCCGCGGGAACGGCGGCGGCTGTTTTTCAGTCGCGCGAAACGGCGGAAAAATTCCGCGCCGCGGGTGAGGGAACGCCGCGCGTTTTCTGGCTCTCCGAAACGGGCGAGCTGGCGGACGTCGCGCGCGCGGTTTTTTCGCTGCTGCGGGAACTCGACGCCGCGGGCTTCGCGGAAATTTTCATCGAAAAATCTCCGGATTTCGGCGTCGGCGTCGCCGTGAACGACCGTCTTTCCCGCGCGGCGGCGAAATGAAAGCGCGCCTTTCCGCCGTCGCGTTTCTCGTGCGGCTCGCCCGTGCTTGCGTTCCCGCGGGCAAGCGCTTATCTTTCTCCGCACTATGAAAAAAATGCTTTTCTTCTTTGCCGCGGCTTTGCTCGGAGCGGCCGCCGCCTTCGGTTCGGAACCCGCGGGAACGCCTTCCGTCGCGGACGTCGTCGCGCGCGCGCGCGCGGCGGTAGGCACGGAAGAGGCGATCGCCGCCGCGAAAACGCTTTCGTTTGACGCGGAGCTTTACGACGCGGAGGGAAAAAAGACCGCGGAAGTGCAGTGGCGTTTCAAGCGTCCGTTCTTCATGCGCGAAACCGTGCGGCGGACGGTCACGGAACCCGTCGACGAATTTTATTATCCGGAAGAACGCGAAAACCTGCCTGAGCCGAAAACTTACGAAACGGAAACCGTGACGCTCTGCGACGGCGTGCTCGGCGTGAGAATTTTGCGCAATCTGACGACGCAGGAACGCCGCGTCGTGCCGCTTTCCGCCGCGGAAGTCGCCGGCGCGCGCGACAGCGCCGTCGCGAATCTCGGCTTCTACGCCGTGCCGGAAAAAGGAACGGCGGCCTTCGCGGGAACGCGGACCGAGGACGGGAAGACGCTCAATTTCGTCGAATACGTTTACGAGGGCGGGCTGAAAATTCTTCGCGCTTTCGACGCGGAAACGGGCGCGTTCGCCTTCACCGAACGGGACGGCGACCGCAGCTGCGACGCGGGCGAGAAAATGCGCACGAACGGGCTGACGTTCTTTTCCGAGACCCGCACGCTCGGCGACGACGGCTCGCTCAAAAACGTCGTCAAGTTCACGAAGATTTCCGCGAACGAAGAGCTCCCGGATTCGCTTTTCCGCGTTTCCCTCGAGGAGCTGTTTTCCGACTTCGGCGCGGACGAGTGAGCCGCGGGAACGCGCGCTTCCGATTTTTCATCCTGTTCGTTTTTCTTCTGAAAAAAAAATGCTGCAAATATCCACTGAAGACGCGGATTGTTTCGACA
>DVOG01000051.1 GCA_018713755.1 Candidatus Spyradosoma merdigallinarum
CTCCCGCGCAGCCGCGGAAAAAGAACCGCCTGCTGCGGGCGCTCAAACGCGCCCTGATCGCGCTTGCGGCGCTCGTCGCCGTTGCGCTGATCGTCGTCGCGTTCCTGCTCGGCCCCATCGTCAAATTCGCCGCGAACACGTTCGGCGCGTCGTTGCTCGGCGTGGACAAATGCAGCGTCGGCGCGGCGAAAATCTATCCTTTCGGCGGCTACGCGCGCTTCGAGAACATTCTCGTCGGCAAGCCGCTCGCGGACGGCGTCGCGTTCTCCCGCGACCTGTTTTCCGCCGAGCTGATTGAGGTCGACGTCGACGTCTTCTCGCTTTTCTCGCAGAAAAAAGTCATCGACAGCCTCGAAGTTTTCGGCATTTCCGCCAATTACGAACAGCTCGCTTCCGGGGAGACGAACGTCGGCGTTCTCGCGAAAAAATTCGCCGGCGCTCCCGCCGAAGAAACGAAAGCCGCCGCCGCTCCCGCGTCGAAAGAAACGCCCGCTCCCGCCGATGAAACCGCCGCCGCTCCCGCCGAGGAAATCTACATCGGCGCGCGCTTCTTCGTCGTCGAAGACGTGAAGGCTGCCGCTTACATCCGCGGCGTGCCTTTCTCGTTCCCGACGCTGTCCGCGAATTTCCCGCACGGCATCGGCATGGAGGAAAACCTCACGCCCGTCGCGTTCGGGATGAAAGTCGGAGGCGATTTCGTCAAAGCCGTCGAATTTTTCCGGAAATCCGCCGTGGGCGACGCCGCGCGTGCGACCGCCGAGGCCGTTTCCGAAGCCGCGGAAGCGACCGCCGCCGCGACGAAAGCCGCCGCGCGCGCGACGGACGACGTCGCCGGCGCCGCCGTCAATGCGGTTTCCGACGCCGCCGTGCTCGGCGACGACGCCGCGAAAGCCACGGCGGAAGCGGTCTCCGACGTCGCGGGAACGCTGCGCGGTCTCCTTTCCGGAAAAAATTCGAAAAAGAAAAAAGACGGAGAAGAGCGCCAGGACGAAGAAAAATGATTTTCGGGAACGGCGTTCGCCGCGCGTTCCCGCCTTCGCTTCGAAATGCAGACGTTCACGGAAAAGACGCGGGACTGGCGGGCGCTGACCGCCGCCGTTTACCGCGGTCTTCCTCCGCGGCGGTTGCTCGCGGCTCTGGCGCTGACGCTGCTGCTGCATCTCGCCGTTTACGAGGCGGCGCCGTCGCTGCTGACGACGCTTTCGCGCACCGTCGTTCCCGCGAAGCCCGCGGAGATCGTCCGTGTCGAGGAATTTGAGGAAATTCCGGAAACGCTGCTGCCGGAGGAATTTCGGAAAAAACCGCAGTTCGTTCCCGTGAATCCGAACGCGCCGACGGCGACGCCGAAGGACGACGCGAATCTTTCCGCCGCGAATCAGCGCGCGGCGCAGGAGAATCCCGACCCGAATTCCCGCAGCCGCATGCCGACGAACGACGGCGAGCTGGAAGATTCCCGCGCCGTCGCCGAAGCCGTGCTCCCGCGGGAGCTCATTCCGCCGGAACTGCGCGCTCCCGCGCCGACGCCGGCCGCGGCCGCTCCCGCGCCGCGCGTTCCCGCCGCGGAAGAAACGCCGCGCGCCGCCGGCGCAGACGTTCCCGCCGTCGCCGTCGAAGGCGGCGAAATCGCCGCGGGCGACGACGCGCCGGAAACGGGCGAGAAAAAAGACGCGCCGGAACCCGCGGAAGAAAAAACCGCCGCCGGCGATCCCGCCGACGCGCTGCCCGATCCGCAGCCGCGCCCGCAAATCGTTCCCCGCGCGGGACTGAATTCGATCACGATGCGCAGCAACACCGCCGTGAACGAAATCGGCGCCTGTTCGCTCGACGCGAAATTCAGCGAATACGGCGATTACACGCAGCGGATGCTCGAGGCGATTCAGGCGGCGTGGTACATTACGGTTTGGCGCTCGGCCATCGTGCAGCCTCCGGCGGTCGTCGTCGTCGAATTCACGCTGCACGCGGACGGCACGATCGACGGCGCGCGCATCGTCTACTCCGACGCGTCCGATCCGGCGACTTACGCGTGCCTCGACGCCGTGGTGTCGCGCGCGCCGTTCGAGCGTTGGCGCGCCGACATGGTCGCCGTCGTCGGCGGAGAAAGCGAGACGGGACGCATTTCCTTTTACTACCGCTGAGAGAAAAACGCATGGAATCCGCCGACGAAATTTTCGGAAAAACGCTCGCGGAGACGCTCCCGCTCGGGCGCGGCGTGCGCGTGATTGCGGCGAGCGCCGCCGGCGTCTTCGCTTTGGAAAAGCCGGCGGGAACGCTGACGCACCCGAACGCCGCCGGTGCGGGAACGCCGAAAAACGCGCTTTTCGCCGCGGATTACAGCCTGAAAAACGAATGCTATTCCTGCCGCGTTCCCGGCGGGAAAATCCGGAAGATTTTCGTGCTGAACCGCTTGGATTCGCCGACGAGCGGCGTCGTTCTCGCGGCGACGGACGAACGCGCCGCCGCCGCCGCGCGCGCGGCGTTCGCGGCGGGGACGGTGAAGAAAATCTACGCGGCGATCGTCCGCGGAAACGTCGTTCCCGCGCAGGGCGTCTG
>DVOG01000052.1 GCA_018713755.1 Candidatus Spyradosoma merdigallinarum
GATCAGCAGAGAGGCGAGTATCTCTCGATATGTCACACTCTTGTTATTTGTTCCGCGTTTCACGCGGAGCTCGCGGGAACGCGCGACGGATTTGAGTTAACAACGCCGCGGCGGTCAGGCAGAATGCCGCGCGAGATGAAAAAACTTTCTCAGAGAGAAAATTCCTGCGCGGCGGGAACATCGGCGTCGCTGTTTCGGCGCTTGACGCGCGCCGTGTTCGGGACGAAAACTCCGGCGGCGGAAGACGCGCTCGATTTCATCGTCGTCGGCCAGGGGCTTGCGGGGACGCTGCTGGCGCTCGAGATGGAAAAGCGCGGGCGGCGCGTTTTGGTCGTCGACGACGGCTGGAAAACGGCGGCGTCGCGCGCGGCCGCCGGCGTGCTCAACCCCGTGACGGGAATGCGCATCGTCAAAACGCTCGGCGCGGACGACCTCGTTCCCGCGGCGAAGCGGATTTACGCCGCGCTCGGAGCGCGCTTCGGCGAAGCGTTTTTCCGCGAAATTCCCTTTTACCGCTTTTACGCCTCGGAGCATGAGCGGGAAGTCAAGGCGAAGCGCGCGGGCGATCCCGACTACGACGGCTGGCTTTCCGAGGACGTTCCCGCGGGAACGCTCTGCGGCGGCGCGCTCGCGGACAGATTCGGCGGCTTTTTCGTGAAGCGCGCGGGGCGGCTCGACCTTCCGGCGCTGCTTGCGCGCGTCCGCGAGGATTTGCGTTCCCGCGGCGCGCTGCTCGAGGAGAAGTTCGACCACGCGGACGTCGAGATTTCCCGCGCGGGAGCGCGCTGGCGCGGGCGCGAAGTCTCCGGCGGCATCGTTTTCTGCGAAGGCTTCCGCGTGCGCGAAAATCCGTGGTTTTCCCACCTGAAATGGCAGCCGGCGAAAGGCGAATTCATCGACGTCGAACTCGCGGGAACGGAGGATTTTCAGGCGCAGATTCTAAAGAGCGCCGTCGTCGCGATTCCGCTCGGCGGCTGCCGCTGGCGCGTCGGCACGAGCTACGATCGGGAAACGCTCGACGCGGAGCCGACGGACGCGGTCGCGGAACGCCTGCGCCGCGCGTTTTGCTCCGTGTTTTCGCCGCGCGCGGAAACGGCCGCCGCGAAAATCGTCGCGCGTCGCGCGGGCGTTCGTCCCGCCGTGCAGGGCGCTTTGCCGAAAGTCGGCGCTCACGAAAAATTTCCGAAGCTCTTTCTTTTCAACGGCTTCGGGTCGAAGGGCGTCACGTGGATTCCGCTTTACGCCGAGCGTTTCGCGGAAAGGCTCTGCGGGAACGCGCCGCGGGGCTGAGCGTCAGTTCTCTTCGTTCCCGTCCTCCGCCGGAGGCGTCCACAGAAACGAGCGCCGGCGGACGAGCAGCGCGCCGTCGGGCGCGAAGACGGAAAGTTCCCACGCGGTCGGGCGTTCCCGCTTCAGCGTTTTCGGCCATGCTGCGCCGGTCAGCCCGAGGCGGATTTCGCCGACGGGCGCGGCGGAAAATTCCGGCAGTTCGAAAGTCTGCGTTTGCGCGCCGAGCTTGTCGGGGCGGAAGTAGCGCAGTTCCGCCTTGCTGCCGGCGGGAATGCTGTCGAAAGGTCTGATGCCGAGAATGAGGTAGAGCCCGTCGCGCACGGCGGGATCGGAGCGCACGACGCAGTTCGCTCCCGTGTTTTCCTCGTCGGTGAAATATTCGGAAATGCGCTTGAAATCCTTTTCGTCCTTCCAGGAAAAAACCGCGTATTCGATAGGGACGGTCGAGCCGTCGGCGACGGACGGCGGGCTCGGCGGCACGCGGCAGGACGCGAAAAACGCCGCGGCGGCGAAAAGCGCGCACAGCGTTCCCGCGCGCTTCGACGCGATTTTTTTTCGGGCGGACATCATTTTTCCGAAAGAAAAAGAAAGGAAAGCGAGGCGAAATCGCCGCGTTCCCGCGCCGATCCGCGGACGGAAGGCGCGGGAACGCAGCCTCGGCTCATTTGCGCTTCTTCGAAGCGGCGATGGCTTCGGCGATGCGCGCTTTGCAGCGTTTCTGATAAGCCGCGCGGCGGCGACGTTTGTTTTCTTTATTGTATTGCTTGCCCATAATTTTTCGGTGTTTTGTGAAGGAAAAGAAAATGAAATGCGGATCCGTAAAAAAGCAGATTTCGCGCGCTTAGGCAAAGACTAACTGCGGCGGGAACGCGCGTTTCCGCCGCGGCGCGTTCAGTTTTTCCGCTCGAGCAGCGCGCGGACGAGTCCGGAGAGGAACGCGCCGTTCCCGCCGATTTCGCCGCAGAGCCGCAGCGCGCGCGCCGTGTATTCCGCCGCGCGTTCCCGCGATTTTTCCAGACCGCACAGCCCCGGATACGTCAGCTTGTGCGCGGCGGCGTCGGCGCGGACGGGCTTGCCCATCGTCGCGGCGTCGGCGGTGACGTCGAGGATGTCGTCGACGATTTGAAAAGCCCGGCCCGCGCAGCTCCCGATTTCCCGCGCCTTTTCGAGAAGTGCGGCGTCCTCGCCGCGCGCTCCGAGGCGGAAACCCATCGCGAGCGCCGCTTCGAGCAGCGCCGCGGTTTTGTTTTCGTGGATGTAGTCGAGACGCTCCGACGTCATTTCTCCCGCCTCTCCGATCGTGTCTTCGACTTGCCCGCCGATGAGCCGGCGCGATCCCGCGGCGTCCGCGAGGTCGGCGACGAGCCCGACCGCGACGGCGGGCGTTCCCGCGTAGGCTTGCGCGAGCAGGGCGAAGGCGTGCGTCAGCAGCGCGTCGCCGGCGAGCAGGGCGAGGTCTTCGCGGAATTTCTTGTGACAGCTCGGCCGCCCGCGGCGCGTGTCGGCGTCGTCCATGCAGGGCAAATCGTCGTGAATGAGCGTGTATGTGTGCAGGCATTCCAGCGCGACGCAGGCGGGAAGCGGGTCGAGCTCCGACGGGAACGTTTCCGCGGCGGCGAGGAGCAGCAGCGGGCGAATGCGTTTCCCTCCCGCGCAGAGGCTGTAGCGCATCGCGCGGTGCAGTTCCCGCGGGCGGGCGTTTTCGTCCGGAGTCCAGCGCAGGATCGCGGCTTCGACGCGCGCCGCGCCTTCGCGCATTTTTTCGGCAATGTCCATACGCGGATTCTACGGGCGGAAGCGCGGCGTTGAAAGCGGAAAAAAAAACGGGCGCGGGGAGACGTTCCCGCGGAAGCGCGCGTTTTGTCTTTCAGCCGCGGGCGCGAATCTGTAAGCTCGGCATCGCACATGAACGCAGAAGAGTGGGAAACGCCGACGGGCTTTCATTTTTTCGACATGGCGGACAGTTCGGCGGTTTTCGTCGTCTGCCCGTCGAAGACCTTCGTCGTCCAGACGGAACGCGGTCTCGGAGAGCGCCTGCAGCGCGCTCAGGAAGGCCGGCGCAGCAAACGGCCGCTCACGCACGAACTGCTTTCCGACTTTTGCGCCGCGTTCGACGTGAAGGTCGTCGGCGTCGCTTTTTCGTCCGTGCGCGACGACGTCTACTACGCCGAAATCACGTTGAAAATGAAAAATGAGCTCGGCGAGAAACTCGTCGTCGTGGACGCGCGTCCGTCCGACGCGCTCGCGCTGGCGTTCGCGGCGCACGCTCCCGTGGTCGTTCTCAAGGAAATGCTCGACCGTTGCCGCGACGCCGCGCCGTTGCTGCGGAAGCTGCGGGAACGCGATCCCGGCATCAAATTCTGAACAGGGCATGTCCGAAAACGCGCCGGAAAATTCGCCGTTCCCGCGGGCGGGCTTCACGATGCTCGCGCCGATGCAGGACGTCACGACGCTCCCGTTCATGCGGCTGCTCGCGCGGCGCGGCGCGCCGGATTTTTTCGTCACGGAATTTCTGCGCGTTTCCGCGACGTCGCCGATCGACGATTCCGTCGCGGAATGTGCGGAAAAAACGCTGCCGCTCACGGGAAAGCCGCTGCTCGTCCAGCTGCTCGGCGAAGACGTCCCCGCGCTGACGCGCGTCGCGCGGGAAGTGCTCGAACGCTTCGCGGGAACGGTCGCCGGCATCGATTTCAATCTCGGGTGTCCGATGCCGAAAATTTTTCGCCGCAACGTCGGCGGCGGTTTGCTGCGGGATTTGGAGAAAGTCGAGGAAATTCTCGGCGCGCTGCGGCGCGTCTGCGCGGATTTCGGCAAGCTTTTCACGGTGAAATGCCGGCTCGGGTTCGAGGACGCGGCGCCGTTCCCGCGGCTGCTTGAAATCGTGCGCGCGAGCGGCGCGGATTTGCTCGCCGTCCACGGGCGCACGGTGCGCGGGCTTTACCGTTCGCCCGTCGATTACGGCGCGATCGCGTTCGCGGCGGAAAAATCCGCGTGCCCCGTCGCCGCCAACGGCGAAATTTCCTCCGTCGCCAAGGCCCGCTTCGTGCGGGAACGCACGCATTGCGCCGGGCTGATGTGCGGCCGCCACGCCGTGCGCAATCCGTGGATTTTCCGCCAGCTGCGCGAAATGCTCGCGGGAACGCCCGACGGCGAAATTTTCGCGCCTCGGCGCGGCGACGTCTTCGCCTACATCCGCGAATTGGAGGCTTGCGTTTCCGACGCGGAAGCTTCGCCGGCCCGCGTCGCCGCGCGCATGAAAAAGTTTCTGAATTTCATCGGAACGGGAGCGGACGAAAAGGGCGAATTTCTTCACGCCGTCCGCCGCGCGGAATCGCCGGACGAAATTTTCCGCATCGCGGAAAAATTCTTTCTCGCGGGAACGCTCGCCGACGAACTTTTTCCGGCGGAACCGTTCCCGCAGCTCTGCGCGCGCCCGAACTGCGAGTGAGTTTCCCCGCTTGCCCGCGGGAACGCGCAGCGTTTTCCCTTTTCAGCGCGCAAGCTCCGTCCGAATCGCGCGCGCGGCGGAGACGGGATCGGCGGCTTTCAGAATCGGGCGTCCGACGACGATGAAGCTCGCGCCGGCGTCCGCGGCTTCGGCGGGCGTCATCACGCGGCTTTGGTCGTCGAGCGTCGCGGTTTTCGGACGAATTCCCGGCGTGACGAGCGCGATTTCGCCGCCGAGCTCGCGGCGCAGGCAAGGCAATTCGAGCGGCGAGCAGACGAGCCCGCGCATTCCCGTTCCCGCGGCGAGTTTCGCCAAAAGTTCCACCTGCCGCATCGGCGCGGCGGGAACGCCGATGCCGGCGAGCTGCTTTTCGTCCATCGACGTGAGCACCGTCACGCCGAGGAGCAGCGTCTGCGGGAGCGCGTCCGCGGCGGCGTCGATCGCGCGGCGCATCATTTCCGCGCCGCCGAGCGTGTGAATCGTGAGCATGCCGCAGGGCCGCCCGCGCAGGCTTTTAATCGCGGATGCGACGGTGTTCGGGATGTCGTGCAGCTTCAGATCGAGAAACACGCGGAAGCCCGCGTCGGCGAATTCGTCGACGACGGCGGGCCCGTATTTCAGGAACATCTGCAGCCCGATTTTCACCCAGGAAAGCTCGCCGCGCAGCGGGGCGAGAAATTTTTTCGCGACCTCTTTGTCTTCGAGATCGACGGCAAGAATGAGTTCCGTGACCATGATGCGCGGCATTTTCCGGGAAAGAGTCCGGGAACGCGAGACGTTTTTTCCGTTTACCTGCGCGGGAAATCCCGCTTAACTTCGACCATGTTCGCGATTGTCCATTCCGGCGCGCTCGTCGGCGTCGAAGCTCTCCCTGTCCAAGTCGAAATGAAGTCCGGGCTGCACGGCGATCCCGGCCTGCGCGTGGTCGGGCTGCCGGACGCGGCGGTGAAGGAATCGACGGAACGCGTGACGGCGGCGCTGCTCAACGGCGGTTATTCGCTGACGGACACGCGCACGGTCATCAACCTCGCGCCGGGCGATTTGCGCAAAGAAGGTCCGATTTACGATTTGCCGATTGCGCTGTCGATTTTGGCGACGTCGAAGCAGATGGATTTTTCGCGTCTGGAAAATTTCGTGATCGCGGGCGAGCTCAGCCTGAGCGGGAACGTGCGCCCCGTGCGCGGCGGCGTTTCGCTCGCGCTGCTGGCGCGGCGGGAAGGGCGCGGGCTGATTTTGCCGAGGAAATCGGCGGAAGAGGCGGCGCTCGTGGAAGGCGTGCGCGTTTTTCCCGTGGAGACGCTCTCGGAGTGCGTGAAGCTGCTGAACGGGCAGACGGACGCCGCGCCGCTTTCGCCGGAAAACAGCCCGTTTCGGCGTTCCCGCGGGAGCGTCTTCGACGTCGATTTTTCCGAAGTGAAAGGGCAGTTCCAGGTGCGCCGCGCCGTGGAAGTCGCCGTCGCCGGCGGGCACAACGTGCTCATGATCGGCTCGCCGGGTTCCGGAAAGAGCATGATCGCGAAGCGCATCCCGACGATTTTGCCCGAACCGACGCTCGACGAATTTCTCGAAATTCTCGGCATCCATTCCGCGGCGGGCGTTTCGCTCGCCGAAGAAGGGCGCTTCTTTTCCCGGCCGTTCCGCAGCCCGCACCACACGATTTCGGACGTCGGGCTGATCGGCGGCGGGAGCGTTCCCGGGCCGGGCGAAATTTCGCTCGCGCACAACGGCGTGCTTTTTCTCGACGAGTTTCCGGAGTTCAAGCGTTCCGCGCTGGAAGTGATGCGCCAGCCGCTCGAAGACGGCGAGGTCAGCATTTCCCGCGCTTCCGGAAAAATCACGCTGCCGAGCCGCTTCATGCTCGTCGCGGCGATGAATCCCTGTCCCTGCGGGTATCTCGGCGACAAGACGCGGCGCTGCCGCTGCTCGCCGGTGCAGATCCAGCGCTATCGTTCCCGTCTGTCCGGCCCGCTGCTCGACCGCATCGACATTCACGTCGAGGCGCCCGCGCTTTCCGTCGAGGAGCTTCGCGCGGCGGCGCCGGGCGAAAGTTCCGCCGTGATGCGGGAACGCATTTCCGCGGCGCGGGAAATCCAGAAAGCCCGTTTCGCGGGAACGCCGCTGCGCTGCAATGCGCAGATGACGGCGAAAATGCTCCGCGAAGTCTGCGCGACGACGGCGGAACAGGGGCTGATTCTGCAGCGGGCGATGGAGCGGCTCGGGCTTTCCGCGCGCGCCTACGACCGCATTCTGAAAGTCTCGCGCACCATCGCCGACCTCGCGGGAACGCCCGCGATCGAGACGCCGCATTTGCTCGAGGCGATCAATTACCGCAGCCTCGACCGCAACGCGGCGTATTTCTGAGAAATTCTTCCGGCGGGAACGCCCGCGGAAAAATCAGAGAAATCCGCACACGAGCACAGCGCAGATTCCCGCCGGCGCGACGTAGCGCAGCAGAAAGCGGTAGACTTTGAAGAAGCGCAGCGAGAGCGTTCCCGCGACGGTGAGCTCCGCGGCGAGGATTTTCTTGTCAAGCTGCCAGCCGGCGAAAAGCGAGATGAAAATGCCCCCGATCGGCATCATCAGTTTCGCCGTGAGAAAATCGAGAAATTCGAAGATGCTCATGCCGAAAATTTTCAGCGATGAATTTTCGACCAGCGAAAAAGAGCAGAGCACGCCCAGCGCGATGACGCCGGCGGAAATCACCAGCACGGAAAAAGGCCGCGAGAAACGGTATTCCTGCCGCAGCACCGCGTTCCCGTCGCCGCGGCGAACTTTTTTCGAGAGCCGAACGACGGGCTTCGGAATCGTCACGCGGACTTCTTCCTGCACGAAAGCCGTGATGACTTCAAGCAGCGAAATCGTCGACGTCAGCGACGCCAGCACGAGCAGCACGAAGAAGAAGACCGACCAGATTTGCGCGCCCGGGAGCGACTGCAGCAGTTGCGGGATCGTCACGAAAACGAGCCCGGGACCGCCGGCCTTGAGCGTCTCAGTCATCGTTTCCGGCTGCGCGGCGAGCGCGAACGCCGTCGGGAAAATCATCACGCCGGCGAGCAGGGCGACCGAGGTGTCGAGCGACGCCATCGTTCCCGCGGTTTTCGCGAGGCGCACGTCTTTCCCGAAATACGACGCGTAGGTCATCAGGCAGCCCATGCCGACGGAAAGCGAGAAAAAGCATTGGCCGAGCGCGTCCGTCAGCACGCGCGGCCCCGCGCTGCGGGCGTTTTCGAGATTCGGCGCGAAAAGGTAGGCGAGCCCGTCGCCCGCGCCGGGAAGCGTCACGGCGCGGACGCAAAGCGCGATCAGCATCAGGAAAAGCAGCGGCATCATGAGCTTGCTCGCCAGCTCGATGCCTTTTTTCACGCCGAAGGCGACGATGCCCGCCGTCGCCAGCACGAAGACGACGGTCCATTTGATCTGCGTTCCCGCGTCGTTGCGCAAGGCGTCGAAAAGCGCCGCGAAGTCGTTCATGCGCGCGAGTTCGCCCGTCAGCGAAAGTTCGAGATATTCCAGCGTCCAGCCGGCGACGACCATGTAGAAGCCCATGATCAGGAACGCCGCCGTAATCGCGAAGTAGCCGAAATAATGGAATTTTTTCCGCGGCGCGAGATTGCTGTAGACGCGGGCGGAATTGGCTTTTCCCGCGCGGCCGAGGATGAACTCCGCCAGCACGATCGGCGCGCCGAAAAACGCGACGCACGCCAAGTAGACGAAGACGAAAATCGCGCCGCCGTCCTGCGCCGTCTGGCTGGGAAAACGCCAAATGTTCCCGAGCCCGACCGCCGATCCCGCGGTGGCGGCGATGATGCCCAGTTTTGTCCCGAATGTCGCGCGAGTCGTCGAGTCCGTCATAATTGAAGATTCTCGCATGTTCACGTGGCGAAAGGAAGCGCAAAAACGCGCGCGCGGACGGGAAAAAATTGTTGCGCGGCGCGGCGGGAGCGGCATATGTTTTTTTGTATGAAAAACGTCTCTTCATCTCTCCGCTTCGGCGTGTTTCTGTTTCTCGCCGCAGTTTGTCCTCCCGTTTCCGCGGAAATTATCGTCACGCCGTTCGGCATTTTGGACACGGAAACGGACGTGCGTCTTTCCTACAACGTCGAAACGGAAGACGGCGTCGAAACGAAATCCCGGATTTATTCGTCGGAAAAGATCTCGAACAAAGAGCAGCTCGAAGCCTTGCTGAAGAAAGTCGGGAGCGACACCGCCGTGCTTTCCCCGAAAACGGCGCGCCCGCTGGAAGCCGTCCGGAAGTTTTCCGTCTACGCGAAACCGGATCTGCGGGCGAGCGCCGCTTCGTTCAAGACGCGCGTTTACCAGCGCATCAAAGCGGAAATCGCGACGGAAACGCGCGAGTACTACAAGGAAAACATTCCGAACGCCGTCTTGACGAACCGCACTTTCTTCAAGGAGGGCGGCGGGTCGATGGTCGTCGTCGACAAACGGAAACGCCCGCTCGGCACGCTGATCGTCTCCTACAAAAGAACGTTCTCCCCGCCTACGGAGGCCGAAATGAGCGGCGAGGATTTCGCCATGACCTCACAGATTCCGTCCGTGTGGGAGCGCATTTCCGGCACGCCTTACAACGGCGTTTACCGCCTGCCGAGCGGCGAAAACGTCCGCGTCCGCAGCGTCGGAAAATTCTACCGCGTCTTCGCGTTCACGATCGACGTCGAGGTGACTTACACGTTTTACAAACTCGAAAAGAAACGGCAGAAGGAGACGGCCTTCGCCGTTCCCGCGGCGGGAGGCGCACTCCGCGCATGAAGGCGCACGAATTCGCAGTCATCATCGCCGGATCCGCCGTTTTGTTTTTCGGCGGCGCTCTCATCGTCGGGACGCAGTTCATGAAAAAGACCTACGAGTACGGCTCGGAATGGGCCGACGCGACCGACGAAAAGGAAGGACAGCGCCGCGCGGAGAAAATCGCCTACGCGCAGGACGCCAACGCCGAAAACCACCAGACGAAGCTGCTGCGGGAACAGCTGGAAAAAGCCCGCTACGGGAAGCGCACCACGCGCCAGGATTTGGAGAAGCTGCTGCGGACTTCGGACGAAGAACTGAAAATTTGGTATTACGCCGAGGACGCCGAAGACATCGACCAGGTGCGCGCCTACATTTCCTACTACGCGAGAAAGGCGGAAACGTTCCGTCTTCGCGCGGAAAGCTTGCGGGAAGACTTGAAAAAGTCTTCCGAGACAATCGAAAAGCTGGAGCGGCGCAGCGCGGGCATCGCCGCGGGAACGGACAGACTCGCCGTCGCTCTCGGCGAACAGAAGAGACGCGCGGAAAACGCGGAAGCATTGCGCGACGCCGTGAAAAAAGAATACGTTCTCACGCCGACGTTCCGGCGCGGGATCGTCAAAAAGAAACTGCAGAACCGCGAGTCCGCCGTCGACGCCGCGAGGAAGAAAATCGCCGCGCTCGAGGCGCTGCGCGAAAAGCTTCGCGCGGCGGAGCAGGAAACGGAGGCGGAAATCCGCGTCGAGCGCGAAAAACAGGACGGAATCCGCAGCCGCCTCAACGCCGCAGTGTCCGAACGTATGATTTGTCTTGAAGCACAGAGACTGACGGAAGACGCGTTGCGGCATACCGAAGACATTCTGCGCATCAAAAACGAAATCATGGAGTCGGAAACCGCCGTCGAAGACAAAAAAATCAATACCTATTTCTGACGTTCCCGCGCGGGAATCTGCCGCGGCGCGGGAACGCTCAGGCGGCGATTTCGCCTTCGAAGAGGAAATCGTCGCCGAGGCGCGTGACGGCGGGATTTTTCACGCGGAACGCGTCGGAAAGCCTCGCGAGCGGCGCTCCCGCGAACGCGGGACGGGCGGCGGGATCGGCGAAAATTTTCGGCGCGACGTAGGCGTAGACGTAATCCGCCGCTCCCGCGGAAATCAGCCCGCCGAGCAGCTCCGCGCCTGCCTCGAAAAGCACGCCGCCGAGCTGCGCCCGCGCGCAGCGTGAACGAAAATCCGCCCAGAAATTCTCCGCGTCAAGCGCCCAGATCGCGATCCCGCGCGCGGCGAGCGCATCCGCGGCCTCCGCGGGAACGCGCGCTCCCGCGGTCGTCACGAGCACGGTCCTGGCGCGGAATTCGTCGTTGAAAAGCCGCAGCGCGCCGATCTTTTCGAGCGTGCGCAGGCGGCGATCGAAGACGAAGCGCGCGGCGGGGCAGGAAATTTTCTCTCCGGGAACGCGCGCGGTGAGCGCGGGATCGTCCGCGAGCGCCGTTCCCGCGCCCGTCGCGATCGCGGGGAAATATCGGCGCAGACGCATCACGTCGGCGCGCGCTTCAGCGCCCGTGATCCATTTTGACTCGCCGGAGCGCGTCGCCGTGCGCCCGTCGAGCGTCATCGCGGTTTTCGCGGCGAAAAGCGGCGTTCCCGTCGTGATGAGACGGTTGAAAATCGGGTTCAGCCGCGCGCAGACGTCGGCGAGAATGCCGGGAACGACGTCGATGCCCGCCGCGCGCAGAATTTCGAAGCCTTTTCCCGCGTGGGCGGGATTCGGATCCGTCGCGCCGACGACGACGCGGGAAATTCCGCCGGCGGCGATGATCGCCTCCGTGCACGCTCCCGTGCGCCCCCGCGTGGAACAGGGTTCGAGCGTGACGAACATTTCTGCTCCCGGTTTCGGCGCGCGACCGAGCGCGGCGAGCGCGGCGCGCTCGGCATGCGCCGTTCCCGCGCGTTTGTGCCAGCCTTCGGCGACGATTTTCCCGTCTTCGACGATGAGCGCGCCGACCATCGGGTTGGGGTGCGTGTCGCCGTTCCCGAGCCGCGCCAGCGCGACGGCGCGCCGCATGAAGCGTTCGTCCCGTTCCGCGTTCGGCATCAGCGTTCCGTCCTCGGCGCTTTTTTTCCGCGCGCGCGGCTTTTTTTGTTGTTCTTTCCGCTTTTCGCGGGAGCGGTTTTCGGCGCGGCGGCGGCTTTCTTCCCGGTCTCGAACGCGTCCATGCGTTCCCGCAGATTTTCGAGCGTGAGCTGGTCGGAACGGTAGGGCTTGAGGCAGTAAACGCTCATGAAAAACGTGCCGTCCGGCGCGTAGACGGCCATGCCGGGGATCTCGAGGCCGCGGTCGAGCTTCGCGCTCCCGCCGAAAGGAACGGCGAGCCACTTCATCTTGGTTTCCTTCGCGTAGGCGACGGCTTCCTCTTCGGTGTTGTCCGCCTGCAGCAGAACGATTTCGATGTCGCCCTTGTTTTTCCTGTAAAAATCGACGAGTTGGGGCGTGAATTTCCGGCAGCCGCTGCAGGTCGAGCGCGCGTGATAGACGCCGACGAACTTGCCTTCCAGCGCGCGCAGATTCGCTTTTTTCGCCGCGGACGCTTTTTGCCCGGCCTTGATCAGACCGTCCGGAAAGGCTTTTTCCCACGCCGCCGCCGCGTCGTCGGCGTTTCCGCCGCGTTCGGGCTCGGCGAAAAGCGCCGGAACGAAAAGGAGGGCGAGCAGGAACGCGGACGTTCCCGCGAAGGCAGAAAGCAGACGGTTTTCCATGGGACGCGCATTTTTTTCGCCGCTCGGGAAATTTGCAACGCAAATCTGCGCCGTTCCCGCCGCGCGCATGCTCCCGCGGCGGCGCTTCTGTTTTCGTCGTTGAAAAATCCGAAAGAAAAAGGTTTTATTTGCCGAAAGTTTTAAACGATGACGACGACACCTGACATTCCTGCACTTTCGCGCGCCGCGAACGAAGCCCGCGGGCTCGCTTTGGACGCCATCGCCGGCTGCAAATCCGGGCACCTGGGGTTGCCGCTCGGCGCCGCGGAAATCGGCGCGGCGCTGTTCGGGCACGCGCTCAAAGTCGCGCCCAAGCATCCGAAATGGCCGAACCGCGACCGCTTCGTGCTGTCCGCGGGGCACGGGAGCATGTTCGTCTACGCGTGGCTGCACCTCGCCGGGTTCGGGCTTTCGCTCGACGATTTGAAGGCGTTCCGTTCCCGCGGCAGCCTGACGCCCGGGCATCCGGAATTCGGCGACACGCCCGGCATCGAAGCGACGACGGGCCCGCTCGGGCAGGGCGTCGGGAACATCGTCGGCATGGCGATTTCCGAAAAGATGGCGGCGTCGCGCTTCAACACCGAGGAGCACAAGATTTTCGACCACGTCGTCGTCGGGCTCTGCGGGGACGGCTGTCTGCAGGAGGGCATTTCCTACGAAGCCGCGGCGGTCGCCGGTCGGCTCGGGCTGGACAACCTGATTCTTTTCTACGATTCCAACGCGATCACGCTCGACGCGCCGACGGAAAAGACGCAGAACGAAAGCACCGTCGACCGTTTTCAGGCGGCGAACTGGGACGTGTGGGAGCTGGAAGACGGGCACAACGTGCTCGAAGTGCTGGATTCCTTCGAGCGCGCGCGGGAACACCGCAACGGGCGTCCGAAGCTGATCATCTGCAAAACGCTGATCGGGAACGGCGTTCCCGAAGTCGCGGGAACGACGAAGGCGCACGGCGAAAGCGGCGCCAAATTTTCCGCGGAGGCGCACGCGCGGCTCGGACTTCCCGCGGACGAGACCTTTTTCGTTTCCTCGGAAACGCGCGAATATTTCGCCGGACTCTGCGAGCGGCGCGAAGCCGAATACGCCGCGTGGCTCGAAACGTTCGAGGCTTGGAAAAAAGCGAATCCGGAGCGCGCCGCGCTGCTGGAAAAAGGGCTCGCGGGCGACCACGGGAACGCCGAAGACCTGCTGGAGCTCATTCCCGCGTTCGGCGCGAACAAAAACGCGACGCGCGTTTCCGGCGAAGCCGCGCTGAACGCGCTCGCCGCGAACGACGCGCTCATCCTTTCCGGCTGCGCCGATCTTTTCAGCTCTTCGAAAACTTACATCAAGGACGGCGGCGATTTCGACGTCGGGAATCCCTCCGGGCGCAACATCTGGTTCGGCGTTCGCGAGCACGCCATGGGCGCGATTCTCAACGGCATCGCTTACGACGGCATTTTCAAACCCGTCGGCTCGACGTTCCTCACGTTCGAGGACTACATGCGCCCGGCGGTGCGCGTCGCCGCGCTCGCTCGTCTGCCGCTTTTCTACGTTTTCACGCATGATTCCGTCGCCGTCGGCGAAGACGGTCCGACGCACCAGCCCTCGGAGCTGGTTTCGTCGTTGCGCTGCATTCCGCGTCTCGACGTCATCCGTCCGGGCGACGCCGAGGAAACCGCCGCCGCCTACGCGTACGCCGCGGCGAACAAGAGCGGTCCCGTCGCGCTTTGCCTGACGCGGCAGAACGTGGAATCTCAGGAAAAAATACCCGCGGAAACGCGTCGCGCGGGAACGCTCCGCGGCGGCTACGTCGCCGTGAAAGAACAGGGCGCGCTGGAACGCATCATCCTCGCGTCCGGCAGCGAGCTCGGCATCGCCGTCGCCGCGGCGGAAAAGCTGGGCGCGGGAACGCGCGTCGTTTCCATGCCGTCGATGGAGATTTTCGACCGTCAGCCGGAAGATTATCGCGAAAGCGTGCTCCCGACCGCTTGCCGCCGACGCGTCGCGATTGAGGCGGGCATCACGCCGTTCTGGAGAAAATACGTCGGACTCGAAGGCAAAGTCGTCGGCACGGACGATTTCGGGTTTTCCGCGCCCGGGAACGTCGTGCTCGAGACGTTCGGCATTTCCGTCGAAAATCTCGTCAAAGTCGCTTCCGAGCTTTGATTTTTTCCGCGGAAGCGGCGAGAAAAATTTTACGCCGGAAAACGCTTTTGTCCGAAGAAGGAAATTTTTCTTATGGCATTCGCGTTTTTCGGCTGCATTTTTTGCGTGATGTCCGCGGGGCTCGCGGCGGCGGCTTTATCCGTCGTCGCGTTTTTTGTCGGCCGCCGTTCC